>RFHT01000460.1 GCA_003696835.1 Bacteroidota bacterium | reverse complement strand
TGTACGCAGGGCATCGTGCTCAAAGAAGCTGCCGATGCCATACGGGATGGTAAACCCCGCCTGGTGCGCATCAAGCCCGAAGGCGAAACGGAAGTCCAAAGTGGGGTATCGGAATACAAAATGACCTGCTACAGTGGCGGAGCCGTAGAAATTTACATTGAGCCCGTGCTGCCCAGGCCTCATCTGCTCATCATGGGGCGTTCTCATGTGGCCATGGCCCTTTCCCGGCTGGGCAAAGCCATGGACTACCCCGTGACGGTCCTGGCCCCGGAAGCAGACCCTGCCACCTTTCCCGAGGTTGATGTGCTGGCCGATTCTGAGCTGAGAGAAACCCACCTGCAGCCCAATACCTGCATTGTGGTATGTACCCAGGGAGAAAGAGACGAAGACGCTCTTGAGCAGGCCATACGCTCGGGTACCCCTTATGTGGCATTTGTTTCCAGCAGGCGTAAAGCCAGTGCCATTTTCGGGCAGCTAAGGCGCAGAGGCATAGACTTCGATCAGTTGGAGCGCGTGCGTACGCCCGCCGGCCTGGACATCCACGCCAAACTACCCGAGGAGGTGGCCGTGAGCATACTGGCAGAAATTATCGCATTTATGCGTGCTGAACCGGCACCCGTTACTGAAACCCGAGGTACCGGAGAGCAGCCTGTAGCCCAAAACGATCTCTTCATCAATCCCGTTTGTGGCATACCGGTGAAAAAAAGCACCGCCAAGCACGTGATTCACTTCCAGGAGGAGGACTACTACTTTTGTTGCGACGGCTGCAAAGAGGCTTTTGAAAAAGAGCCGGAGAAGTATGTTGTGTGAAACCAAATATCTGCTGATATTCGTGCCAACTTTTTCACCTTTAACCCCATGATTATGGCCAACCAACCCGCTACTTCACACACCACTTTTGACGATCCGGTATTTGACGTTATCCGAAGAGAGGAAAAACGCCAGCGCGAAGGCATAGAGCTCATTGCTTCGGAAAACTTTGTGAGTGAAGCCGTGATGCGGGCGGCAGGTAGCTGCCTCACCAATAAATACGCCGAAGGCCTGCCTGGCAAGCGGTATTATGGGGGCTGTGAGGTCGTGGATGAAGCCGAAGAGCTGGCCCGTGAGCGCGCCAAGGCACTTTTTGGGGCCGAATGGGTGAATGTACAGCCCCACTCGGGTGCCCAGGCCAATGCGGCCGTGATGCTGGCCCTGCTAAAGCCGGGCGATACCGTGATGGGCTTTGATCTTTCGCACGGGGGACATCTTACCCACGGCTCTCCGGTCAATTTTTCGGGTAAGCTCTACCGCCCGGTATTTTATGGGGTGAGCAAAGAAACCGGCACCATCGACTTTGACCAGGTGCGGGATGTGGCCCGCAAAGAGCGGCCCCGGCTCATCATCACCGGCGCGAGTGCCTACTCCCGCGACTGGGACTACGCCACTTTTCGCGAAATTGCCGATGAGGTGGGTGCCCTGCTGATGGCCGACATCGCACACCCGGCCGGACTTATCGCAATGGGCTTGCTGCGGGATCCGCTGCCGCACTGCCACGTGGTGACCACCACCACCCACAAAACCCTGCGTGCCACACGGGGCGGCATGATCATGGTAGGCAAAAACGGCCCCAATCCCCTCGGTATCAAAACCCGCAAAGGAACAGTTCGCTCCATGGGCTCTATTCTCGACAGTGCCGTTTTTCCCGGTACGCAGGGAGGCCCGCTTATGCACATTATCGCCGCCAAGGCCGTGGCCTTTGGCGAAGCCCTGCGGCCTGAGTTTAAATCCTATGCCAGGCAGGTCATCAAAAATGCGCAGGTACTGGCCCAAAGCATGCTGGAACTCGGCTATGGGGTCATTTCAGGAGGTACCGATAATCACCTTATGCTGATTGATCTGCGCAACAAAAAAGTGACCGGTAAGCTGGCTGAAAATGCGCTCATACAGGCCGACATTACCATCAATAAAAACATGGTGCCCTTTGATACAGAAAGGCCCATGGTCACCAGCGGCATGCGCCTGGGCACGGCAGCCCTCACTACGCGCGGCCTCAAAGAAGACGATATGAAGAAGATAGCGGCTTTTATCGACCGCGTACTCACCCACCATGACAATGAGCAGGTAATAAAAGAGGTAAAAGCCGAAGTGAATGCATTTATGAGCAATTTCCCCATGTTTCAGTGGTGATGTAAGAAGAAAAAGCTAATTCAGGACAAAAATTACACCCGCTGTAATATATTTAGCCCACGACTACTTTTCCCTTTGTTTAGGTAAATGATAGGGAAAAGCCATACCAGAAGGGCTAAGACATGCGTATTTTCAGTAAATATGTGTACCCCCTGCTTCTGTTGACCCTGCCTGCCGGCCTGTGGGCCCAGCAAATATCTGCCGAGCAAATATTTGAGGTGCAAGGCTACAGCATTTTTGATCCCCAATTTTTACCCAAGGTATTGCCCGGAGCCAGCAACCGCTTTGCTTACCTGGAATACTGGGCCGGTGGTACAGCTGGGCGTGAACGCACCGATTTTTACCTCCAAAGTTATGGGGTACGCAACTACGTGGAGCATTGGTTTAAACCCGTTTCGGACCAGCAGCAGGGCCCGCCAATGAAGCTGCTCGAAGTGCATCACCTGGAGAAGGGGTATTTTGTGTTGGGAGAGCAGGGCCAAAAAAAGGGGGGGACAAAGCGCACCGTGGCCAGGTTCATTCCCTTTGATGGAGCGGATGGGAAAGCAAAAAATATCAGGCTTTCGCCTCCAGAGTTGGAGTCCCAGCGGAAATTTCAAAATTACTTTTATACTTCGCCCGGGAAGCAGTGTATGCTCTGGCTGGGCACTAGCGGAAAGCGGGTATTTGCCGGGGTGTGGAATACAGAGGGCGATTCGCTGTGGAGCGGAGAACTCAGCCTGCCTTTGCACGAAGAGAAATACGCTATCAGTGAAATACAGGTAGATGACTCGGCCAATGTGTATTTTTTGATGGAATACAGCAAGCGAAATTTTACCCCAAAAGATACCCTCACTCCCCCTTATCTGCTCAAGTACCTGCCAAAAAGCAAGCGCTTTGAGCAAGAAAGGCTCAACTTAGGAGGAAAGTATCCCCTGCGCGCGCACATGCGCCTGCGCACCGACGGCCAACTGATATGGGCCGCCATACTGGCCGACGGCACCACCAACGGCATACTGAACGGCACAAAGCTGGGAAAGCCCAGGGATGCCCGCCACTGGACACATATCGGCATGCGCAGGTATCGCAAAAAAGACCACTTTGAGCTGGCCGTAAACTACCTGGGCCGCATTCCGGATAGCTGGATGAAAACCTATGGTGAAAACGGTTGTAATTTTAGCAAAACCGATTTAATGATTCACGAAAATTATGCAACTTTACTTCTGGAAGAACAATATAAACACAAGGACAAATACTATTTTTACGATATAGGTTGCATCACCTTTCACTCCCAAAGAGGGGAATTGCTGTGGGAAAAGGTGGTACGCAAGCGGCAGAGAGATAAAGAAAGCCCCGTATTCTTATCTTTTGTGGCCGGAGTTGCAAGAGGTAAGCTACGTTTGGTATATTTGTCGGAGCGAGGTGCAAGGGGGAAAGTTCTTTGTACTTCGTTAGATTTAAAAACCGGTGCACGAAAAGACCGCGTGCTCGCGCTCAATGAAGGTGCCAATTATTTATTTATCCCCTCCCGCTCTGGTATGGTCACCAATGTGGACATGGTACTGGTAGGTATGGGGCATCCGGCACTGAATGATTACAAATTAATAACGGTGAGTTTCTAAACGCATACATCCAACAACCTTAATGATCTAAACCTATGGGGATCATATCAAAGTTTAAAAAGTTTCGGACAAAAAACAGCAAAAAGAAGGACGAGGAGGAAATGACCTTCCTCGAACATCTGGAAGAGCTGCGCTGGCACATTATGAGAAGCCTGATTGCCATTGTGCTGGTGGGAGTGTTTATTTTTATTTACCGGGTGGAAGTCATTGAGGGGGTGATTCTCGCCCCTATGGATGGCGACTTCCCCATGCACCAGTTTATTTGCTGGTTTAAGCACAATGTACTTAACGATGTACATGCCCCCTGCCTGGACCAGATCAATGTGGATATTCAGATTATTTCTCCTTATGAGGGCTTTTTAAAAGCCCTGACCATTGCCTTTGTGGGGGGCTTTGTGGTGGCATTTCCCTACGTATTGTGGGAGGCCTGGCGCTTTATCAAGCCGGGGCTTCATCCTCATGAGCGCAAAGGGCTCAAAGGCAACGTGATGGTCATGAGCCTGTTATTTTTCATGGGTGTTTCCTTTGGGTATTTTGTCATCACGCCTTTTTCGGTTCAGTTTCTGGCTAATTTCAAGCTCACCTCTGGGGTGGACAATGTAGAGACGCTGCGTACGTACGAATCTCCGCCTGCTACCCCGGTGAGTGAGCCGGGTAAGGGGATCATCGCCTTTAAAGGCAAGCGCCAGGCCGATGGCAGTGTACAGATGGACGGCACCATTCAACTGGACCCCGAGTCGGAGTCGGTAGGCAAAATACAGCTAAGGGGAAAAATCCCCACCGAAGGAGATATACAACTCAGCGGCAGCATTCAGTTTGAAAACGCCAATCCCGTACAGCAAACGAGCGTACACAGCCAGATACAGCCCGCCTCCGGCGGTACGGTGATAGAAAACAACTGGCGCATTGGCAATGTGATCGCCCTCATCACCCAAATTGTGCTGGCGGGAGGGATTCTTTTCGAATTGCCTATTCTGGTGTATTATCTTACCAAAATGGGGTTGCTCTCCCCCACCTTTATGCGCAAATACCGGCGGCATGCCATAGTGGTTCTGCTCATTCTGGCAGCCATCATTACCCCACCGGATCCCCTGAGCCAGATTTTGCTGTTTTTCCCGCTGTATTTGTTGTACGAATTTAGTGTGGGAATTTGCAAACGGGTGTATAATAAGCGCGAGGCAGAATTAGCAGCACTTTAATTCGTTCATGTTTTAAACAAACGTGAGTTCGGGATAGCCTGAGGCATTTTTCTAATAAGCATCGTATTTCCGTGTTTACAGAAGTCAGAAGCCTCTTACTAACTTTTGTGAAACAGGAAGCTGATTTCTTGAGAAGAATAGTTATTTTAATACAGCATATACCTGCTGCAAAAAAGGGGGAATACCCCAATAGTGCCTTCATTGAGCAT
>RFHT01000459.1 GCA_003696835.1 Bacteroidota bacterium | reverse complement strand
TACAGATGCTTCAGGATGCCCAACTGGTACATGCCGCCCAACGTAGCAGCCAGCATGGAGCAGCCCTGCATGTACCTGCCAGCAAGCCGGTACAGTTGGTCCACCACATACGCTCCGGACACAATGCCACGCTGGTGGTAGCGGTTAATGAGCTGATGGAAAAAGGAGACGAACTGGGGGTATTTACCCTTGCAGGCAAGCTGGTGGGCTCGGCAGTATATGAAGGCTTCCCCACACTGGCCCTGGCCATCTGGGGCGACGACCCCCGTACGGCCGAAGTTGAAGGCCTGCAACCTCTTGAAGCCTTTGTGGTAAAAAAGTGGCAGGCAAAAAGCGGGAAACTGAGCAGTGTTGAGCTCTCCTACGAAGGCAGCACAGCTACCTACAGCACCGATGACCTCATAACAGCCAGCATGCAACGAAGCACAAGCCTCGGTACGCAAAACCTGGCACAGGGATTACAGCTCTATCCCAACCCGGCCAGGGACAGGACGCACTTGCGCCTTGAGCTGCCTCAGGCCGCAAAGGTACACCTCCGGATATTCAACCTCAACGGCCAGCTGGTCAGGCAGGTGGCTCAGCAACAAATGAATGCCGGCCTGCATGAAATGGAAATCTCCCTGCACCAATTACCTGAAGCACTGTACCATTGCCAGGTTTGGATAGATGGGCAACGCTTTGACTACAAACTAATGGTGCAGCGATAAGCAGCACGCTATTACATTCACATCCATTTTCGCTGGTTTTTTTTAGAAGATCGGCGACAGCGGTTGGGGTGGGGGCAATGTGCCCCCACCCTTTTTTATATGCATGCATTGTACTTTGGGGCCTTTTGCCTATCTTGCCCATTCAAACGATTCAACCAGCATTTAAGCATACCACTATGAGTTTAGCAGCTACCACCCAACGCGTACAGCAACTGGCCGGCGGCACCGACAGCCTGGGAGCCACCATCAAATTTGCCTTTGAATCCGGCGCCATTTACCTGGATGGCACGGGCCCAACGGGCAACCTCATCAGCAATGAAGACAAAGAGGCCCAGTGCACGGTGCACATTTCCCAGGCCGACTTTGAGGCCCTGCTCAGCGGTGAGCTCAACCCCATGGAAGCCATGATAGGAGGAAAAATGCGCATAGAGGGCGATATGGGGGTAGCCCTTCGCCTGGGAGGCTTGTTTGGGTGAGGGGCTGGCGCGCAGTGGCGATTTCTACAAGAAGAGGTAATGAGTCCCTGGACCTACATGGCGGCCGGGTCAAGGGATTGAGGAGATGAATGCGCAAGTAGGATGGGCAAATTTGTGCAAATCTCGGCTTAAAATGGCCGTCTTACTTCCAGGTGCCTGATTGGCCGCTCTCCCCACTGGCCCATCCAGGTCCATTCGCTGAGGGGGGGTAAGTAGGCAGGGCCAGGCTGCCTGCAGGCCGCCAAAAATTTGCGCGTCAGCCTCCAGTAGGCATACTGGTCCACTTCATCGGTTTTTCCCAGTGCCAGGGCCCCGCAAATGATGAGGTTTCGGTTGCCGCTGTCCAGTTGGCGGTCGATGCTGACAGGGGCTACGTGCGTAGCGCTTATTTTGTGGTCCTGGTACTTGTCTCCGTACTGGTGCAGCCACAATTTGTTGGAAGGGTTTATCTGGGGGGTGGAGCGCATAATGTGGCGCGCAAAACGGGTGCCGGCTGTTTTATCGCGATTTCCGGTGATGCACAATATGCGGCAGGTTTCGGGCAGAAGCTGGTAGTCTTTTGCCTGGCCCAGCTTCAGCCATTTGTGTCCTGGCTGTACCAGCATCAGGCCGCTTATTTCGTATTTCCCGCTTTGCGCCAGGTTGGCGCCTATCACCCCTCCAATGGAGTGGGCTACCAGGCACAGCTCCTCCGGCATGTGGGGATATAGCCGTGCCAGGTGAACCCGGGCCGAGTCGATGTTTTGCTCCACCCTGCGAAGGTATTTGCGGGTATGCGGCAGGAAGGTCCCCCATTGAAATTGGGGAAAGAGGACCACGTAACCTTCCTGCACAATTGCTCTGATCCAGCCGCCATAGCAGAGCGGGTTGGAAGCCCCGTAGCCATGCAAAAAAACTACCAGCCCACGGGGAGGCTGCGCACCCTCAGCCGCGTAGATGAGGTGGTAGCGCCTGGCACCTGATTCGAAAGACTGCATGCTGAATGTGCCTTCCTGCCCCCATACTCCCTCCAGCCACAAACACATACTGAGGAGCACAAATATGGAATAGCGAATCATCATGATTGTGTATGTTGGTTACTCGTCATATACAGGACAGACCAGCAACAGAGGGCAATGGATGCATAGTGGGATGACATTGAGTCGAAATAAACCGCGGTAAATACCTCAATCAGCGACATGAAAAGAAGGTATGGCAACAGGGAATGAGGCCTAAATGGTGTTCAGGTTTCCGGTCTGGTTGTGGTCTATACAGCCAAGTTCAGTGTGGAAATGTGTAGCCCCACAACTGCGCCCTGGTGATCAAGCTCAATTTCTGACTGAATCTGTGAGGAGGCGGCTAGTTCCCCTTTTTTTCATGCTGCTCCAATTTACTGTGCCTTCTGCCATAGCTGAAATAAATCGCCAAACCCACCACCAGCCAGATCAAAAACCGCATCCAATTGGTAAAGCCCAGTTCCGACATCAAATACAAACAGCTCAATAAGCCCAATACCGGAATGAGCGACAGGTTTTTCAAAAACGATAAAACAGCCATGCTAAGGGCGAGCACCCCAAAAATCAAGGTGGGGATTTTGTGCTTGAACAATTCCCACTCAAAAAAAGCGTGCCCGGTTCCTTTTTCAAAGAACTGCTGCCAGGCATGGGGGGCAAATTCGTAGCTCAAAATGGCAATGACAAGCAGGCTAAGGGGCACAATGTATTTCCCGCTGATATAGGGCACCCGGTAGCTTTTGTCATCGGCGGCGGCTGGATCATTTTTCATAAAAAGAATACCACTGCATACGATGACGAAGGCAAAGAGCGTCCCGATACTGGTGAGGTCTGTCACCTCGGTCAGGTTCATAAATAGGGCAGGCACCGCCACCAGTATCCCGGTTACTACAGTAGAAAATGAGGGCGTTTTAAAGCGGGGATGAATGCGCGAGAAGGCTTTGGGCAGCAGGCCGTCACGGCTCATGCTCATCCAGATACGAGGTTGGCCTACCTGAAAAACCAACAATACACTTGCCATGGCAATCAAGGCCGAAAAGGCGATGATGCCACTGACCCAATCCAGGCCGACATAGCTAAAGACATAGGCCAGGGGATCGCCCACGGCCAGTTTTTCATAAGAAACCATGCCGGTCAGGACCAGGGAAATCAGGACGTATAAAACCGTACAAATCACCAGCGCATAAATGATGGCCCGTGGCAGGTCGCGCTGCGGGTTTTTACATTCTTCGGTGGTAGTGGAAATGGCGTCGAAGCCAATGTAGGCAAAAAACACGGCAGCCACTCCTTTCATCACACCTCCAAAGCCGTTGGGTGCAAAGGGTGACCAGTTTTCAGGGTTGACATAAAAACTGCCCAAAATGATGACCCCGGCAATGATGCTCAGTTTGATGCCCACCATCAGGTTGCTGGCAGTGCGCGATTCGCGTATGCCCCTGAAAACAATGATGGTGATGAGCAACACGATGAGCAAAGCAGGCAGGTCGGCTACGAGCCGGAGGTTGCCAACAGCTGGTGCATTCGACCACGCCAGCCAGGCATCTTGTATGCTGGCAGGCAACTGCTCAAATGCGGTCCCCGCGGCCATTTGGGAGGTCGCTTCCACAAATCCCCTTTTGGCAGACAGAAAATCCATGGTGAAATATTCGGGAATGTGTAGCCCGAAGCCTTTGAGAAAGCCCGTAAAATAATCCGACCACGAAATGGCGACGGCAATGTTACCGATGGCATATTCGAGCAACAAATCCCAGCCAATTATCCAGGCGAATAATTCTCCGAGCGAGACATAGGCATAGGTGTAGGCACTGCCCGAAGTAGGCACCGAGGAGGCAAACTGCGCATAGCACAATGCCGAAAACCCACAGGCAATGGCCGTAAAAATGAACAATAAACTAATGGCAGGACCGCCGTTAGCTGCCGCATTGCCGACCGTGGCAAAGATGCCCGCCCCGATGATAGCAGCTATCCCAAAAGCGGTAATATCCCAGACCGAAAGCGCTTTTTTCAGGCTGGTTTGCTGCTCCTGCTCCCGCAGGGAAGCAATGGATTTTTTGCGAAAAAGGGAAGAAAGTAGCATCGTACAGGTTGCTTAATTTTTTTCATCTACATGGATCAAATGCAGTAATCGATGAACGATGGGGGCAAATAAAACCGCTGTAACAGAAAGAAAGGCCAAGCCAGCAAACAATGCATAACAGCCCGCAAAAATCTTTGCCCCATCGGTAGGCATGGGACTCACCGGCCCCATACCTGTCAGTATCATAGAAGCATTAAAAAAGGCATCCACCCAACCGAGTTGAGCTGTATAATGGTAACCCATCATCCCTGTGGCCAGGGACACGCCCAATAGGGCCGAAGCATAAAAGAAAAACCGCAGCACCCGTTGGTGAAATTGCTTCTTTGGCAGCAGGGGTTGGGAGCGATGTTCAAACATACCCTCATGATTTTCTATACCTCAAAAAAATCAATTTCAAAGTACAACGGCTTACCGCAATTTCAAAGCAGTATCGAGGCGTTCAGCCACATTGCCCCAGTTGAAAATGCTGAAAAGGGTGTCCACAAAATCGCCACGCTTGTTTTTGTATTTCAGGTAGTAGGCATGTTCCCACACATCAATCACCAGCAAGGGCACCACGCCCCATTGGGTCAATTTTTCGTGGTTTTCACACTGCAACACCACCAATTGGTCGGAGTAGGGCTGATACCCCAAAATGCCCCAACCGCTACCGGTCACAGTCTTGGAAATGTTTGCCAGCAGCCCTTGCAGGCGGTCGTAGGTGCCAAAGTTCTTTTCAATTCTTTTCAATAATTCGCCGGTGGGTTCGGTCTTGTGGTTGGTGAGGTTGGTCCAGAAAATGGAATGCAATACATGGCTCGACACATGGTGCGCCATTTTTTTCGTCCAGTAATCCGATAAGGCGAAATCGTCATGGTCCAATGCCGCCCTGATTTTTGCCAGGTCTTTGTTGGCCCCCTTCACTGCCCCTCCGTGATGGTAGGTATAGTGCAGGTGCAGGGTTTCCTCGTCCATGTGGGGTTCGAGAAAACTTTCGGAATAGGGCAAGGGCGCTTGCACGAAGTTTCCGTTTTCATCCGTGATTTTATCCAACCCGCCTTCCATCACATTTTGCGAAAAGGCATTGTTGAGCGGGAGGATGGCAGCGCTGCCAAGGATGATACTGTTTTGAAAAAATTCTTTGCGATTCATAACAGTTGGAGTTAAATATGATCTTAAGGAACGCACAAAAACTTTATTCTTTTACCAAGGAAGGTACCCTCCTATGGGTTTACAGGCACTTCTTTTCCTCCCTCATACATCCCCTTCACCACCTGCTCCGCCTTGTACAAATGGTTCAAATCAATGCCATAAAGCGTAACGCGAATTTTGTAATGGGTGGGTTCGTCGGCCAGGTGTTCAAAGACGATCTTTTGGTTGGGCAATACCCACGGCAAGGAAAGCAGGCGGTGACGTATGCGGTTTTCCTCCCGTTCGAGTTGACAGGGTTTGGGCAGCAGTAGTTCCACGGGGTGGCTCATGATGCCCGATTTGGAACTGGGCCGAAAAACGGGGCCACCGGCAAAAAGGCGATAGGGAAGGTCGAGGTATTCGCCCCCTTCGAGTTCGAGTTCGAGGCTGCGGTTGTTGAAGGCCCTGATGGTGCCCTGGGTTTCCCCGTAGCGAATGATTTGCCCAATTTTGTATTTGTTGCCCATCTGGAAAATCAGCCCAAGCAGATAGTTGTTGATAGATTTCCACAGGACCCCGCCAATGAACAGTACCAGCGTCAAGCCTACAATGGCGTGGCTCAATATCAGACTGACCGCAATGATTGCGATAAAAACTGCCCAGAATATTTTTTCCAATAATCGGATGTTGCCTAGCAGTCGCTCCCGTCTGTTCTCGGTGAGGAACATGGGCAGGAACAGTTTTTTTAAAATAAAATATACCAGCGCAATGGATAAACCAATGGCGACTGTTCCAAAAAACAGCTCGAAATGGGGCAAGAGGTTATAGTTGATTCCTTCCATTTTTTAATTTTTTTTTTTAAGCCTCGTGAGCGGGTCATTGCAAATGCCCCGCTCACTTAAAACGCAGGAGAAATAACGGGGGCATCGGAAATGACCCCATTATCAGCCCATTCACACCAACCCATACCCCTCCATCCTTTTCACAATGGCAGGGATGACGAGCGGGGTCAGTTCATACGTGCTGCCCATGGTGTCGTGGAGGATGCCGTCGGCGTTCAGTTTTCGGATAATCAAATCCGCTTTGCCCCGTTCGGGGTAGCCGAAAATTTGTTGCAATTTACTGGCATCCAGGTGTTTATGAATTAGGATTTGGGACAAAACGAGCAGAAGTTCCTTGTCCTCGAATTTGGGGAGGACGTGCTCCTCGGGGAATTTCATCACCACTCGGTCGTCCTGAAAATCCACGATGTTGTTAATCCATTGGTGCAATGCCAGACCGACGATGCCCCGTGAGGTCAATAGGAATCTGTCCATCAATTTGTGCATATCCTTTGGCGAAATGTCCTGTTCGGATTTGCCGTTCAGTTCCAGTCGGAGCCCGCCTGCCGCATGGCGTTTGAGGAGCAGTTCCCGCAGGGCATTTGGGGTGAAATTGGACAGGTAAACCTTCGAGGCGTTGAGGTGGTCGAACAAGCCCTGGGCTTCCATAATCGGGAAAGCAAAGCGGTTGACATTCAAAATAAAGGCATATTTCGACTTGTTTTCCTCCACCAGTTCCACCAAAAATTTAATCGCATTGCCGCCAGGGTTGTTGCGCTGCCACCACAGCTCGATGTCCTCAAAAATAAACACCGTGCCTTTCGGGAAGCCGTTCAAAATTCGCATGCCCCTCGCCGAAGTTTTCAACTGCTTTTGGAGGGTGCTGACCAAATCCACCACCCGAACGCTTCCGTTCGATGGCGGCAAAATTTTCACCACCTTGCCAGAGTTGATTTTTTTGGCGACGGCCTCGGAGAAATAGCTTTTTCCTGAAAGTGGTTCGCCCAGCACGAGGATGGCGTGGTTGTCGGGGTTGGGCGATTGCAGCATGGAAAATGCCTGCTCCGTTTCTTCCTCCCGACACAGCATCTGCTCCACCGACGGGGAGGACTTGCCGACGAACAATTGTTTGTAATAAAACGGCAAATTCGCCACCGAGCCATTGCCATTTTCCAGCCCGTCCACAAAGCGTTTCAACTGCCAATGCGTATCGGTAAAAGTGCTGCCCTGACTGCCGCTTGACGATGCCGCTCCCTTGCCGCTGCTGATGATGTTGGTGTAATTATAGACCAACTCCTCCGTTTTTCGGCTGGCAGCGCCCAGCCATTTTTTGATGCCCTCACGGGTTGCGCCCGCCTTGATTTTTGGCAAAACACGCACCGATTGCTCCACGACAAAGGGCAGCGTCAGCGAACTGTTCACCGCTTGCAGGATGTCCTTCAGTTCCTCTTTTTCATGGGTTTTTTCCAGTTCCAGTTGGGCTTTTATTTCGCCGATGTGCGATTTTATCTGCTTGATTTTTTCCTGAAATTCCGCTTCGGGCAGCTCGTTTTTCACGTTGTTTTTTTGCTGCGCTAATTCGTTGATGTCGTGCTGCACCTTGCTCAGGGCTTCCATGCAATAATGGTAAACGCCGAGCAGGTATTTTTCCAGCGGCTGTTCAAATTTTTCAAAAATGATGTACTTGTACGTCGCCAGGGCATCCACCTTGACGGTCTCCAATTCGTCCCGTTGGGTCTCCATGAAATTGAGCAGGCTGTCAGCTTTGATGAGGGTCAAATCATTGGGCAACACCTGCCCCGCCGATTCGGACAAGGACATCACCTCCTGGATTTTGTAATCGTCATAACTCAGGCTTTGGTTGATGTCCACCACGTCGTTGGCATTCCACGAATTGGTCTTTAATCGGTCGAGCCAATCGGCGGCTTCGTGCAATTTGGCATCGGTCGCCGCAAACATGGACTCGTTGACCTCCGCCTCCACAACTTTTCCAATCTCCCGCATCGTGCAACGGATTTGCTGCAACTGTAAATCGGTCTTCAACTGGGCGTTCAGGTAGTTTTCGTTGCGGTGGAAATGCGAACTGAACTCCGCATTTTCCGCCTCCAACAATTTTATTTCCTTGCGGGAAAGGCTTTTTGCCTGCTCCTTTTTCGCCCCTGTCGGGTCCACGATTTGTTTGATCAAAACCTGCAGCGACATCCTGCCCTTGTTGGTGATTTCGGCACTCAAAAAGCCCAAACGATTTTGAATATTTTTAACCAATTCGCTAAAAACCGCTTCGAGTTGTTGGGCATTTTCTTCCCTCATTTTTGGGTCGTCGGAAATATGGCGGATGCTCTTCGTCAGGGTCTCCCTGATGTTCTCGTGCATCTGATAACCGAGCTGCCCGAACAGGTTTTGGACGTGGTGCAGGTCTTCCTGAAATTGGGTTTTGAAAAAACGCTGCGCCACTTTCCGCAGGGCGACGGTCTTGCCCTCCACTTTTATTTTTGGTGGAATGGATGCCAACGCCCGTTGGGCAGTTCCCGCAAATTTTTCGTGCAGCTTGCCAACGATTTCCTCCAAATAAGGCAAATCTTCCGATGCAAAATTGTCCAGTTTTTCCCGATAAATTTCGAGCAATTGTTTTTGCAAAATTTCGGTCGTGGCTTTTGGCTGCCCCTCGTCATCGGGCGGGTTCAGGGCATCCTTTGCCGCCGTGAGGCAGTCCTGCACGAGATGTTTGTAAACATTGAAAAAAGAGGAAATTTTGTTCTCGGTGATTTCTTCCGATTGCAGTTCGATTTCCTCAATTATCAAATCCACCGCTTGCGTGTCGCCCGAAAAGGTAGGTTTTGGAACGGGGATGAGGCGTTGGTTGCGGTCGTCGAGCGTCACATCATCGAACACACCTTCCTCTGCCACGGCAGCGGTCTGCTCGCCTTCACCCAGCACCGAACTGGATTTTATCATGAGCGTGGTACCGATGACGCTGAACATTTCGGTGGTTTTTTCCACAAAATCCTTCATGTCGGTTTTGGGGATTTCGGGTATGCCCGCAATAATCAAATCGGTATCATGGCTCACCTTTTTCATCAAATCATACGAGGATTTTTTCTCCACATAATTGTTGATGACCTTCACCTCCGCATCCAGTCGGAAGGTGTCGAGTATCTGGTAAATTTTTCGTTCAAAACCCTCCTTGCTCGTCTCGTTGATGAGGATGACCCGTACCTCGGCATCTGCCCATTGGGGCGAAGAATTGATGAATTTGGCGAGGTTGAGGGAGAGTTCCACATTGTCGTGTAGGCTTCTCCACCAAATGTCTATTTTTTTATAATCGCCAAATTTTTTGTTCCAGTCATAATCAAGGTACAGCACATTGTAATCCAGGTCAATGAGCGTTTGGGTCATTTGGGCAAACTTGAGCGGGTCTTTGGTATTTTTCGACCAGCCCATCAAAATGGTATTTGGTTCGAGCCCCGAAAAGCCATAGGTACGGGCAATGGTTTCCACCCCTTCGTAGATGTCCCGCACGGTTTGTTGGCGGGAAAAAATGCCGTATTGGACGGAAAGCGGGTCGTCTGCAATGGACTGTTTGTGTTTGGGAAAAAGCACATTCGCTCCGGGGTTTTCCACGAGATGGAAATTGGACACCACGCCCAGTTTGCCCGCTATCGCTTTGGCAATTTCCACGAGGTACGGACGGGTTTCGGCAGTGCCGCTGAACAGGATGATGTTGGGTCGCCAGTTGCGGATGTGGTCTTTCTTTTTGTCCATGCGCTGCAGACCCCTCAATACCAACGACGACCATACACTGTTCCACACGTCGCCCGAGCCCAGGGCCAGTTGTTTTCTTTGCAAAAAGACGTATATGCCTCCAATTATGAGAAAAGATAGGAACATGGCCGCCATGTCGAGTTTAAACATCACGGCAAAAGTGGCCAGAAACCCCACCAACCCCACCCAGCGGGGGATTTTGAAAGAGGGGTTAAAATCTGCGCTCGCCCAGCTTTCGAGGAAAAAAGAAAGGTTGATAAACCCATAGGCTGCCAGGTAAAACATGGACACCACCCGTGCAATCATGTCTAGTTCACCGATGAGGATGCCCCCCCAGGCAATGAGTATCGTGATAAACAGGGCATTCCAGGGTTCGTTGTCCCTACCTACACCTTTGGCAAATGGCCTGGGCATGATGCGGTCTATGGCCATGGCTTGCATGATGCGGGGCCCTCCCAGTATGCCCCCCAATGCAGAAGAGAGGGTAGCCCCCCAGATACCCGCCACCACTGCCGGAGCAAAGAGCGCAATTTTCATCAAAACATTGTAATCGCTGCGCAACATTTCGGGCTTGACGGCATAGGCCAAAAAAATAGCAAGGCCTACATAGACGATAAAGCCCACCACAATGGCGGCAATGGTACCGGCAGGAATAGACTTTTTGGGATCTTTCAAATCGCCCGACATGGCAATACCTGCCGTAAAACCCGTCACTGCTGGAAAAAGAATGGCAAAGACGGTTTCCAGGGGTACACTTTGCTCTCCCCCAAAAATGGGAACGCTCTCAGGCGCATATTCCCACGAACCCAAAAATATGGACACCAACGACAAGCCAATGGCTGCCATGATGAAATACTGCGTTTTTATCGCCACCGCTGTACTAATCAGGGCGATGGTGCCGAGTATGACCAACGAAACCGTCCCCGTTATCCGCAAACCGTTGATGGAAGTGTCCAGCCCAAAATAGTTGTTGAAACTCTCAGCAAAACCCACCAGGTACAAAGCAATACTCAGGGCAGTTGCCACAAACAAGGTAACCCCGATTGCCCCCCCTATAGGCAACCCCAAACTACGGGACAGCACATAGTACACCCCACCGGCCCCAACTTTTTTATCGGTTGCAATAGAAGAGATACTCAAACCCGTACTAACTGAAATCACATGGGCGATAATCAATAAAATAATGGTGCCATACAGCCCGGCATTTCCCACCACCCAGCCCAGGCGCATGTACATGATAACGCCCAGAATGGTCAGAATGGAAGGAGTAAATACGCCACCAAAGGTTCCAAATTTTTTAGCACCTGCCATAGGATTATGGTATTAGGTTCGTTTTTTCCTTGTTTGGATCTGAGAAACGCAAAAATTGGTGCGCTCTTCTACCAAACAGAAGCTAAAGAAAATGGCCCAAGTTTAAAACCTTTTTTGACATAAAGAAAGCGATACTTCCATTAATTACTGGTTTTTGAGTTCCCCTCAGGCATCCGGCCTTGTCCCCCCTCTACACCCTTATGCCTTGAGGCATTTTTTTATTTTTGCCCCCTCATCTTGAGCAGGCCTCTAAGCATACCAGGCGCTGAAGCAGCCGGGCTGGGGAACCTGGATATTCGGGAATGTGGCTAATAGATTTATTCAAACAAACCTCAGGCCTTCATACAAATAAAAGCGGCAAGCCAGAGGGCCTGCCGCCTTTTTTCGACCGTTGATCGACAGATGTTATGACTTGCTGGTTATGCGGTTTTTAAAAGCTGCCAGTTTGTCTTTGAGTTGTTGGAAGAGATCCTGGGAGTCTTCCCCGGCTTCAACGGATTTTTTCAGCTCTTCAATGGCCTTGTTCAGCTCGGCGTATTCCTTGTCACGCTTGCCATAGCCCAGTTCTTCGGCCATGATGAGCTGATACTCGGCATTGTCGAGCAGTTGCAATACTTCCTTTTTCTTATCTTCGTCTTTGGCGTCCTCCTGCTTGGCCTGGGCGATCATCACTTCGGCCCGCAGAATGGGCAGGGGGATGCGCCGGGTTTCAATCACGATGGTGTTTAAAAGCTGGGTAAGGGTTTGTTTGGCAGCATCCAGCTCGTCTTGATCTGCCTGAGCAGCTGCCGTTTTCAGGGCTTCGGGAAAGGCAGCCAACGGCAGCATGGCCGTATTGATTTCTATTTCGCTGGCCAGGGAAGCCATTTCGTCACGCACCACCTGAAAATGATCCTCTTTGATGGCCTTACGCACGGCTTTTTTGATTTCCCGTATGGTTTCGAGGTCGGAAATCAGGTCGTGGCGCTTGACCGATACTTCCAGGGGCAGCATGGCCAGTTCGGGCTCCCGGGCAAGCAATACTTCCAGTTTGCCGGTAGCCGCTTCTATGGCTTTGAGGGCAGCCTCTTTGTCGCCTTTCTCCAGGGCTTTTATGGCCTCGTGTGTTTGTTCAAGGGCTTCGGCAGCCTCATCAATCATTTGCTCGTTCAGTTCGGCTACTGCTTCCTCTTCTTTTTCTTTCACTCCAGCCTTGAGGCTGTCTGCGGACATGCCCAGCTCGGCGGGCTTATCCATTTGTACCTCTTCAGATACACTTTCGCTGACGGCTTTCTGGTTGGTACAGGAAAACAGCCCCATAATCACCAGCAAGCTCATCAACAGCCCGGATGTGCGGATGTACTTCATCATGTTCATCATTTGTTTTTTTGTTGTTTAACTAATTGTTAGTGCATTCGTGCATTATTAATATGGAAATAAGCCCTACTGGTTTCCCTTCGGAGGCTCTTATTCGTTCAGTCTGGGAATTCCCTCGTTGAGTGCGGCAAAAATGCAGGTGAAATATCCCCCCACACACCCTCCACTGCCCCAGGGCTGGCAGCTGTTGGCAAATTTTCTTAATTTGCCCTTTCAATCATCTTGATGTGTGAATCTAACAATGACCTGATTCTTAAACCCTTAATTCTCATTCATGAAGTGTATCAGTGTAGATGACAACCCCATGGCCCTGACCGCCTTGCGCCAGATGATCGAACAGGTGGACGATTTGGAGCTTATAGGAGAGTTTACCGATGCCATGGAGGCCTTTAACTTCATGCAGGAGGAAAAGGTGGACCTGCTGTTTCTGGATGTGGAGATGCCCACCATCAGCGGCCTGGAGCTGATCGACAACCTCAAAGACCCTCCGCTGATCATTGTGGTAACGGCCAAGAAGGAATATGCCCTGGAGGCCTTTGAAAAGCATGTGGTGGACTACCTGCTCAAGCCAGTGAATATGACCCGCTTCTTGTCGGCCGTAAATTTTGCCCGAAAAATATACGAAAGCAGGCAAGCAAAACTCGAAAGCGCCGATACCCTCTTCATCAAAGCCGACGGCAAATGGGTGAAGCTACGCTACAGCGAAATCAAATACCTGCAGGCCATGGGCGACTATGTGCGCTTTTTTACCGAAAATGGCAGGTACATGGTCAACAAAACCATGAAAATGATTATGAGTAGCCTGCCTGCCGAGAAGTTTGTGCGCGTGCACCGGTCCTATATTGTCAATATCGATCAGATTGATAATATAGAGGAGAACATGATCATCATAGGCAAGGATGTGATCCCCATCAGTGAGCGTTATAAGACGCCTTTTATGCAACAACTCAATCTTTTGTAAAAAAGACCAATCTATGTTTTGGACCAAAATATGGGGAGACCGTTCCTGGAGGTCTGCCAGATGGGCCATCATCACACTTAGCGCGGGCATATTGCTCACGGGGGTGATACATATTTTTTCCCAGCGCAGCATTTTTCGTTCGGGCCAGGACAACAGCCAACTCAACAGGCAGTATGTCCTGGACAGTAAGCTCAGGGAAATGGAGTACCAACTGCTCGCCATGGAAAGCAACACCCAGTACTATATACTAACCGAGCAGAGCAAGTTTTTTCGTGAAATTGACCGGAACATGCTGCAGGCTCAGCGCCACTTCGACGAACTGGAAAGGCTACTAGCTGAAGAAGACCAACTCTCAAAGCAGGAGTTTTTGAACCTCAAGCAGAGTTTCAACCAAAAAATTGATTTCAACAATGCCCTGCTGGATAGTTTTCGCATGAGTGGACGCGAAGTAGCCCAGCGCATGATCAAGGGAGAAGAAGTGGCCCTGCTTAACCAAAATTTGCTGACCCACATTAGAGATTTCAGCCAGGCCCAGGGCCTGCAGCAGAGAGATGATGGCCACACTGGCCCAAACAAGCACAGCCAAAGCCTGCTCATCGACAACCTGGCATACCTGCTGGCGGTAGGAATACTCATTTTTGCCGTACTGTACCTGCTGCTAAGCCTGCGCAAGCGCATGAAGCTGGAAGAAAGCCTCCTCCAAGCCAAAGAAGAGGTGGAACGGTCGGCCAGGGTCAAGGAGCAATTCCTCGCCAACATGAGCCACGAAATCCGTACGCCCTTGCAGGCCATACTGGGCTACACCACCCTGCTTGGCAAAGAACAGCTCAACGATAAATGCCGGCAGTACGTGGACGGCATACGCATAGCAGGCGAAAATCTGCTCAACATTGTAAACGACATACTGGACGTCTCCAAAATTGAAGCGGGCATGCTCAGGCTAGAACGGGTACCTTTCAGCATTTCGGGCCTCATGCACTCGGTGGACAACATGTTTCGCTCCAAAGTGGCCGAAAAAGGCATTTATCTCAAACTCCATCCCAACCCCCATCTGCCCGATCTGCTCATAGGCGACCCCACCCGCCTGACTCAGATCCTGGTCAACCTCATCAACAATGCGGTTAAATTTACAGACGAGGGCGGTATAGATATCTACCTCAAAGGCGTGCGGGAAGCCCCGGGCCAGCTGAGGCTGACGGTGACCGTTCAGGACTCTGGTATTGGCATTCCTCCCGACAAACTTTCCCGCATTTTTGAACGCTTCGAGCAGGCCGACTCCCGGGTTACGCGCATTTACGGGGGTTCGGGCCTGGGCCTGCACATCGTCAAACAACTGGTCCAGCTGCAGGGGGGCGATATTCAGGCAGAAAGTGAAGTGGGCAAGGGCAGCATTTTTTCCTTCAACATTCCCTATCAAATTGCCCAGGAGCAAGCCGCTGACAAGCGGAAGGGCTCCGGCCTGGTGGACCTGCAGGCAAACTTTGAAAACATACGGGTGCTGCTGGTGGAAGACAACCTGATGAACCAGCGGGTGGTAGGGACGTTTCTCAGTGAATGGGGCATAGAATACGACCTGGCCGAAAATGGCAAAATTGCCATTAAGCAGCTGGAAAAGCAGCCTTATGACCTCATCCTGATGGATGTACAAATGCCCGAAATGGATGGATACAGTGCCACGGAGTACATCCGGCAAAACATGGGCCTGCGCACGCCCATTGTTGCCATGACGGCACACGCCTTTGCCGGAGAGCGCGAAAAAGCCCTGGGCTATGGCATGAACGAATACATTTCCAAACCCATACGGGAAGAAGACCTCTACAACATCATTGCCCGTTTTGTACCCCTCAAACGTGGAGGCAACGGCCCCATTCCAAAGCCTCAACTCAACATGGCCGCCGCCGCTCCAGCAAGCTCCCCTAACGGCATCAGCGTGGACTACAACTACCTCATGCAAACCTCCAAGGGCAAAAAATCATACCTCAGGAGCATACTGGAGCTGTTTTTACAGCAAGCCCCCAAAGAACTGGCCGCCATGGAAGCCGCCATGGCCGACGGCCACATAGAAGAAGTGGGCAAAATCGCTCACAGCCTCAAATCAACCGCAGGCTATGCCGGCCTGGACCATCACTTCCGCCCCCTGCTCGAACGCATTGAACAAAGTACCCAACAACAGCCCCTTGAGCACTCCAGCCTCCAGCAACTGCTGGAGCAACTCAAAAGCCTTATGGAACAGGCCCTGGAAAACATCCGGACCGAGGCCATGAAACTGGTCGAAGAGGAGGAGTAAAGAGGCAATTGGGTGGCAGTATGCATTTCTTCATTTGCGGTCAAAACCATAAGCCACACTCAGCCCCCAGCTGCTGAAGTAAAAGCGGGTATCGGGAGTAGGACCGGAAAAACGCACCGTACTGATTACCTTGCCCAGGGGTGCCCGCAGCCTGATGGAAATATGCCCCCTGCCGGTGGAGAAGTTTCCCTCCAGTACAGCTGCCAGGTGGGCAAATTCTGCCTTCTGGAAGGAGCTGAGGGTAATGGTGCGTTTGTAGGCTGTGGCCACGGCCCCTATGCCCAGGCCTATGCCTGCGGGCTGCCGGTTGTAGGGGGTGGAGGCCCGCATGACGCGTGCCAGCAAAAACACCGGCGTCTGCAGGTTGTAATCAAACACTACCTCCACCGCATTGGGGTCGGCCGTGGTGAAGTTGCCCCCCAGGTGGATGCTGGGGTCTATGCCAAAGCTGAAGCGGTCATTGAGCTGATAGAGGGCATAATAAATGCCTGCGTGCAGGTTGGTGAAATAATAGCCCTGGCTGGTAGAAGGCACCAGCCGGGTTTCCTGCACCACCACTTCATAGCTCACCCCCAGGTGGGGCATGAGGCGGCTCTGGGCCCGGGCTGCGGGCAGGCAGGCCACGAGCAGCAGGCCCCACAGCAGCAGGTGGCCGCTCCTGCAATACCGGCTAAAGGGCATAGATGATGCCGATTCCCCAGTTGTTGTAGGTATATTCGTAATCGCTTACCTGGCCCGTACCTGTATATTTATACACCGCCCTGGGCTTGGCCAGGGGAATGTGCAGCCTGCCAGTAATGGATCCTCCTCCTGAGCGAAAGCTGATTTCAAACACTGCTGCAGGGTTTACGGCGGAGAGTTTGCGGTTGGTCACCCCCCGCTTAAAGAAGGTATAGTTTGCCCCTATGCCGGCTCCCATCCCGAAGCCCTGGTCGTTGTAAGGAGTGGAGTTGATGCCGAAGCGGCCCATCGCAAAAACAGGGGTTTGCACAATGTACAATATGCCCGTATTAGTGCCTGCGGGGTTGGCTTCGAAGTTGATACCAAAGTGTACGCTGGGGTCTATGCCCACACTTACGATGTCCTGGGCATGCCACAGGGCCACGTAAGCGCCCAGGTTGAAGGTATAAAAGGGCCTGCTGAAATCCAGCCCCTGGCTGGGCAATCCTCCCACAATTTCCCCCTCCGACAAGTCGATGATTTCATACATAAAGCCCATGTGCGGCAAAAGCCGGTCCGAAAGTTGGGCCTGCACAGCATACAAGCTGCCAGCCAGCATACAGATCAGTACAGCTGTTTTTTTCATTGCATTCATAGTTGAAATTCTAAAAGGTGTTCAGGTTAAATGAAGGACAATATTACCGATGATTTTTTGCCAACGCCTAATCAATATACAAGGAAATATTTATTTCAGTAGTAAAAAAGATCAGGCGCTTTCATTTTGAGTCCCAAATTTACAGGTGCCCAGCAAAAAATTCACAACACTTTCCCGTAAAAATGTTTACGGGAAAGTCGCTGTGAACAGACGCACGCCAAAAGCATGCCCCTGTACCGGCCTTGGTAGCTGGCATAGCGGTATGCTTTGAGGGGGGCCGTCCCTGAAAAGACAGGTCCGGGCCGGGCAACGTTGCACCCGGCTTAGAGCGAATAGATCAGCCCCAGGCCCAGGTTGCTGAAATTGACCCGGGAGTCGGAGCCTGCGGTATTTTTCAGCATGCCCTGAATGGGTTTGAGCGAAAAATGCGCACGTATGGTAAAGCTGCTGTTGTGCCCGCCGCCTATGGTGAGTTGGGCCATGGCCTGGGGAGTAAAAAATTGCGCTTTATTGCGGTTGGTGAGGGTCACCTGCTGAGAAAAGAGGGTGTAGGTACCGCCTATTCCCACGCCTACGCCCCATCTTTGCTGGTTGTAGGGGGTGGCATTGGCCCCTAAACGCCCCATGATAAATACCGGCGCCTGCACCATGTAGTCAAAGGCAATTTTGTTTTGCAGTTGGAAGAGGTCAAAGCCCAGGTTCACGTTGGGCTCTATGCCCAGGCTTAGCACATCGTTTTTATGCAGCAGCGTATAGTAGCCCCCCAGGTTAAGGGTGTAAAAGCTTCTCACTGTTTGTACGGCATCGCTGCCGGGAATGGGTATGGTGGAAATGGTGACAAACTCGTACATAAAGCCCGCATGGGGCACCAGCTTGTCTTTGAGCTGCGCCTGCATTGAAGCAAACAGGCAGCCCGTCAGTATGAGGAAGAGACCTGCACGTTTCATCATATTGTGGATCAATTAATTGGGTGAATATTTGATATTGCAAACAAAGATGTTAACTTCCCTCCTGAGATCATACACTGGCTGAGCATGCATGCCCGTGTATTTACCATACGTGTTACGATTAAGTAGCGGATGTGGTTTTTTGTTCGTTTATTTCCCAACTGATTGAGGCCGATTATTCATTGATGTACAACAACCCCTTTGATACCCATACATACATTGCTCCCGTCCCTCATGCCCACGCACAGCGGGAGGTAAGCCTGTTTGTGAAGGATTCGGGGGTGGTGTTGTTTGTGCAGGACGAATCCGGCACCATCATTGACTGCCGCAAGTTTTACAACAAAGACCAGCTGGCGCTGGAAATATTTTTGCGCCTGCTCTTTGAGAAGGAGCCCGGCCTCAAAAGCGCCAGCCATTCCTGCCGGGTGCTCACCGGGCAGTCGGTATTTGCCCTTGCACCTGCCGACTACCTGCCCGCCAGGCGCATGCTCGACTTTGCCCGCCTGGTACTGGAGGAGGCCATCTTTGAGGAGGAACTCGTACAATACCCCATTCCGGAGCTGAAGGCCCAACTGCTGTTTTCGGTTCCCTACTCCATCCGGCATATCATACAGTCGTACCTGCCGCAGGCACGCCTTGGCCACATTGCCGAAGTACTCATTCCGCTGAGCCTGGAACTGTGCCCCCAGAGGGGTATCGTGATGCTCATATACGACCAGCAGGTACTCATAGCGGCCCGGGCCGGAGGCCAGCTACAGCTCATCAACCGCTTCCAGTTCATGGCCCATGCCGACATACTGTATTTTCTGCAGTCGGTGCGAAAAGTTACCCACCTGGAAGACAAGGAGGTACCCGTATATGTAATGGGGGACCTGGAAGGTAAAATGAAAACCCTCAAGCAGTATATGGACCACATACAGGTGCCTCAGAACCTCAGTCAGCAGCTGCCCGGCAGCAAGCTGGAGGTACCTTACTGGGAATTTGCTTTTCTGGCCTGGCGGCCCGAAAGTGTACTGGACATGACCACGGGAAAAGCACAGGGCAAGTAGGCGCAGTCGCCCGTCTGCTTTTCGCATAAACACAAGGATACATCATGCGCATCATTTCTGGTAAATTTGGCGGCCGGCCCATCCACCCTCCCAGGGGCCTGCCCGTACGGCCCACCACCGACAAAATGCGTGAAGCTTTGTTTAACATCCTCCAGGCATACCTGGAGTGGGAGCAGGTGCAGGTGCTGGAGTTGTTTTGTGGCACGGCTGCCGTAAGCCTGGAATGCATCAGCAGGGGAGCCGCAGGAGTATGCTGCGTGGACCAGGACCGCAGGTGTGTAGCCGCTGCCAGGAAGATGTTTCAGCAATTTGGGGTCAACAATGCGCGGGTCGTTCAGCGTAGGGCGGAGGTTTTTATCAAGCAATGCGATGAAGCTTTTGACTTCATTTTTATGGACCCGCCCTACCAATTGGCCGGGCAGGCTGCCCTGATAGAGGCTATTCTGGAGCGGGGGCTGCTGCTGCCAGAGGGCATACTGGTGGTGGAGCACACTGCTCACCTCTCTTTTGAGGGCCTGCCTGCTTATTCATTTTCCAGAAACTATGGCAGCTCTTCCTTCAGTTTTTTTAATATTGCAACATGAAAAAAGCCATTTTTCCCGGATCCTTCGACCCCATTACCTGCGGGCATGTCGAAATTATTCAGCGTGGCAAGGCCCTGTTTGACCAGATTGTGGTGGCCATAGGGATCAACAGCCATAAAAAATACCTCTTTGAGCTGGAGCAAAGGCTGAAGATGCTGCACCTGTGTTTTGATGGCGACCCACAGATAGCCGTAGCCGCCTATCACGGCCTCACCGTTGATTTTGCCCAGGAGCAGGGTGCGGGTTTTTTGCTCAGGGGCCTGCGCTCGGGGCAGGACCTGGTGTATGAGCAGCCCATTGAACTGGTCAACAAGCACATGAACCCCCACATTGAGACGGTTCACCTGCTGAGCAAACCCGAAACAGCCCACATTTCTTCCACCATTGTGAGAGAGGTGATCAAATACCGCGGCCGGGTGGACGGCCTCATACCCGATGCCATCCTGGCCTATGTGAAAGCATTGAGATATACCCAAACTTCCTGAACATTTACCAAACAACACGAAATTGTTCATGACCAACATACTTGCACTCAGACGTGAAGACCTCAGCAAAAAAGGAGAACAACGGGCGGCCATCAGCCCCGAGCTGGCCCGCGAACTGGTGGCCTCGGGCCACCAACTGCTGGTGCAAAGCGGCAGACACCCCCAAAGCGGGGAAGTCAAGCGCATTTTTCCCGATGAGGAATATGCCGCTGCCGGGGCCCTTATCACCGAAGACCTCAGCCCTGCCCGGGTGGTGTTTGGCCTCAAAGAGATTGAGACCGCCAAGCTGATGCCCGCTAAGGCTTACTATTTTTTCTCCCATACCCACAAAGGCCAGCTCAAAAACCGCGGCATGCTCCACAGCCTGTGTGAAAAGGGCTGCACCCTCATCGATTATGAGCTGATGGCCGACGAGCGGGGCCAACGGGTGCTGACGGCCTTTACCTATTTTGCCGGCTACGCCGGCATGACCGACAGCCTGTGGGCGCTGGGCCAGCGCCTGCTGGCCAAAGGCATCACCAACCCCTTCACGGCCATCCCCCAGGCCATAGAAAAAGCGGACCTGCAGGCAGTAAAAGACCTCATAGCCGGGGTGGGAAGGGATATTGCCCAAAAGGGCACACCCGAAGCCCTGCCGCCGGTAATTTGCTGCTTTTTGGGAGCGGGCAAGACCTCTACCGGCGCCCAGAGCATGTACCAGTTGCTCAACCCCCAACACATCAGCCTGGAGGAGCTGCCCCACATTTACCAGCACGGCTCCCGCAAAAAGGTCTATCAGCTGGTGCTGGACATACCGGAAATGTACCGCTTCCGGGCCGAAAGCAGCTACCGCGGGGCCGGCCTCAGCCGGGCAGAAATTTTTGAGCTTTACCTGCGCGAACCCCAGCACTTCGAGTCCAATATGGACCAGGTATTTCCCTGGTGTACCCTGCTGATGAACTGCATACTGTGGTCGCCAGCCTATCCGCGCCTCATTAGCCGGGCTGATGCTGCCCGCTGGTATGCCCAGGCCGACTGCCTGCAGGTGATAGGCGACATCACCTGCGACCCCGAGGGGGCCATCGAATTTTCGCAGGAAACCTGGATCGACCAGCCCGTGTTTGTGTACGACCCCCACACCCAAAGCATGCACTTTGGATTTGAGGGAGACGGCATAGCCGTGATGGCCGTCACCAACCTGCCCTGCGAGTTTTCGGCCGATGCCTCCCGGCAGTTTGCCAGCGAGCTGAGGCCCTACATGCAGCGCATAGCCGGTGCCAACTACGAAGCGGAAGCAGCCGAAAGCGCAGGACTGCCCCCGGAGGTGTTGGAGGCAACCATTCTGTGGAAGGGAAAATTCACGGAAAAATACGCCTATATGCAGCAATTTATCGAGCAAAGCCCATAACCCATAGCGGCAAAAAACAGTACAACTATCATATCTGCTCTCCTTTGTATCAGCGTCAACAACAATCAACATGGCATTTGAAGATTCTGAAAAATTTGAAGTGGTAGAAGTAGAAGTATGGAATGATGGCGAAGGCGAACAACTTCCCACTGATATTCATCACAACCTACCGCAAGATCAGGCTCACAAGCAAGCAAACAGCAAGCGCACCACTGCCCGTCAGCGCCGGCGTGCGCGCCGGCAGGCGCGCCGCGAAGCAAAAGCCAACAAAGAACCCAAATACAATTGGGCGTTTTTCCTGGCTTCCCTCTTTATCGGCATAGGCTTTACGGCCACCTTTGGGCCCCCCTTGGGAATCTTCCTGGGCCTGGGCATTGGCTTTTTGTTTTTCGTGGACCCCATCTACGAAAAGATCATGGACCGCATCAAGGAATTGTGAGTATTTTTTCTACCTTTGCCGCATGCTTCGAGCTGTAGATATTCACAAATCTTATGGCAAACTCAAGGTGCTCAAAGGGGTGAGTATGCTGCTTGAGCCCGGAGAAATCGTTACCCTGGTGGGGGCTTCGGGGGCGGGCAAAAGCACCCTGCTGCAAATACTGGGCACCCTGGACAAGCCCGATACGGGCAAGGTGCTGTTTGACAAACTGGACGTTTCGGTACTCAACGACCGGCAGCAAGCGGGTTTCCGCAACCGCTCGGTGGGCTTTGTCTTTCAGTTTCACCATTTGCTGCCTGAATTTACAGCCCTGGAAAATGTGTGTATGCCTGCCTTTATAGGCGGCATGCCCCGCGAGCAGGCCATACTGCATGCCAAAAAACTGCTCGGCCGCCTGGGCCTGGCCGAAAGGCTGCACCACAAGCCCTCGGAGCTCTCCGGCGGAGAGCAGCAGCGGGTTTCGGTGGCCCGTGCCCTCATCAACCAGCCCCGCATTATCCTGGCCGACGAACCCACCGGCAACCTGGACTCCCGCAACAGCGACGAGCTCTATTCCCTCATGTTTGACCTGGCCCGCAGCATGGGCGTGGGCTTCCTCATTGCCACCCACAACCAGCAACTGGCCGAAAAAGCCGACCGCTGCCTCAAAATTCAGGACGGGGTGCTGGTGTAGGGAAAATGTCCCCGGCTGGCAGAAGCCCCTTGGGCGCCCCCCCAGCCTTCCTGCAAACAGGTGTTCACGCCTTCTGCCGTGACAGCTAAAATATATGCCAAAATGTTTGATACGTTAAGCATTCAGCACCGCCAGGTGCAAAAAAAGCTGTCTTTTCGAAAACTTTTGTGCTAAAATTTTCAGCCCGGAATCCTCCCATTTTAACGAGTGAATACCCCGATTCAACGAGTAATACCGAACGAAATCCCTGCTGCGCGTATTTTTGAGGTATCAGGAAGTGAAAAACGATAACGGCTATGAAAAATACAGATAAATCCAGGAGCAAAGCAGCCATGCAGCAGCATTTTGAGGGAGCGCTGCCTCATTTGAAACAAATGAAGCAGCAGACCGACAAGCATGCCTTCAATGAAACCCTCACCCGCCTGCTGCCCGGGCTGAGAAACTACATCGGGCGCCGCTTGTCGCGCGCCATCCGCAAAGGCCTGATGCCCAAGCGCAAATACCGGGTCAATGATTTTGTGGATGAGCTCTATTTGCTCGCTTATGATCACATCGAGCAACTACCCTCCGGCGATGAACTCAGAAGCTGGCTGTTTGAACAAGCAGACCAACTGCTGGATCGCACCATTTCCACCGAGGAGTTCAACAAGTCCTTCATGGAGCATGTTGACAGCTACAGCAAGCTGGAATGGGAAGAAATGCAGGAAAAATTTACGGCCGATGCTGATGGCGACCTCATCATGGAGGAAGAGCTGGACGACCCCTCCTATCCCAAGCACGACTACAGCCTGGAGGACGTGTTTGTAGAGGATAAGGAGAAAAGCCTCCTTGAGAAGCTCAACAAAGAGTTGACTGCAGAGGAAATTCACCAGCACATTGACATGGTGCTGCATCAGTTGCCCCTGCAGGTACAGGCCATATTTGAGCTGGCCACCCAGCAACACTTTGAGCCGGAAGAAATCGCCAGAATCAGGAACCTCAGCGTGGAGGAAGTGGAAAAACACCTGGCAGATGCCCGAAAATTCATCCGTATTAGCTTTGAAAAACGGTTTTTGTTGAGTAAAATTTAATGCCTTATGATCACGCAAAGATCTTCTGTGGGCTTTGATACCCTGTACGACGCCATAGAGCAGGCAAAAAGAGAAGGTTACAGCATTGAGTTTGTGATCAATGAGCGGGGTTTTCTCGATCCCGACAGTGGAAAGACCTATTTGCCTGAGAGTATAACCGCCATGGAGGTAATTCGCATAGATGCGCCTTATTCCGAACCCGACGCCCAAAGCATATTGTACCTGCTTCAGACGGTGGACGGCCGCAGGGGCTGGGTCAGCGATGCCTATGGCCCCTACTCCAATGAGACCCTGGCCGGCCACCTCAGCAGAATTGTAGAAAATTTTAACTCCGAATCCTGAATATGTGTTAAACCCTAAAAAAATAAGAAACCATGAATTTGAATAACTTTACCATAAAAGCACAGGAAGCCGTACAGCGGGCTCAGCAAATTGCCTTGCAAAGTGAGCACCAGATGATAGAGCCCGCCCACCTCATGAAGGGCATATTGGAAGTAGATGAAAGCGTTACGCCCTTTTTGTTTAAGAAGCTGGGAGTAAATACCCAGATCGTGGAGCAGGCCATAGACAGCATGATCAAGTCCTTTCCCAAAGTAAGTGGAGGGGAGCAGTACCTGTCGCGCTCTGCTTCGGAAGCCCTTCAGCGCGCCAACACCTTTTTGAAGGAGTTTGGAGATGAATACGTAGCCCTGGAGCACCTGCTGCTGGGCATACTAAAAACCAAGGATGCCGTTTCCCAGATGCTGCGGGATGCCGGCGTGAACGAAAAAGACCTCAAAGCTGCCATAGCCGAGCTGCGCAAAGGCAGCAAAGTCACCTCTTCCAGCGCCGAGAACGCCTACAACGCCCTGGGCAAATACGCCACCAACCTCAATGAGCGGGCCCGCGAAGGCAAGCTCGACCCCGTAATCGGGCGGGACGAGGAAATACGGCGCGTGCTGCACATACTGGCCCGGCGCACCAAAAACAACCCCATCCTGGTAGGACCTCCCGGCGTAGGTAAAACCGCCATCGTAGAGGGGCTTGCCCACCGCATTGTCAGCGGCGATGTGCCCGAAGACCTGCAAAACAAGGAGATTTATGCCCTCGACATGGGCGCCCTCATTGCCGGGGCCAAGTATCAGGGCGAGTTTGAGGAGCGCCTCAAAGCTGTAGTGAATGAAGTGGTTAGCGCTGAGGGCAACATCTTCCTTTTCATAGACGAAATTCACACCCTCATCGGTGCCGGCAAAACCCAGGGTGCCATGGATGCGGCCAACATCCTCAAACCTGCCCTGGCCAGGGGAGAACTCCGGGCCATAGGAGCCACCACCCTGGACGAGTACCAAAAGTACTTTGAGAAAGACAAAGCCCTGGAGCGCCGGTTCCAGATGGTCATGGTGGACGAGCCCTCCGAGGAAGACGCCATCTCCATTTTGCGCGGCCTCAAGGAGCGCTACGAAGCCCACCACAAGATCAACATCACCGATGCCGCCATTGTGGCTGCGGTGCAGCTTTCGATCCGCTATATCACCGACCGCTTTTTGCCCGACAAGGCCATTGACCTCATAGATGAAGCAGCGGCCCGCCTGCGCCTGGAAATGAACTCCATGCCCGAAGAGCTGGACGAAGTAGAACGCCGCATACGCCAGCTCGAGATCGAGCGCGAGGCCGTCAAACGAGAAAAGGACAAGAGCAGCCTTGGGCGCATCAATGAGGAGCTGGCCAACCTGGAAGAAAAACGCAACGCCCTCAAAGCCCAGTGGAAGGCCGAGCGCGAAATTGTGCTGGGCGTACAAAAGGCCAAAGAAGAGCTGGAACAGCTCAAAATGGAAAGCATGCGTGCCGAACGCGAAAGCGACTTCAGCAAAGCCGCCGAAATACGCTACGGCAAAATTCCCGAAGTGCAAAAACGCCTCGACGAGCTCAACCAGCAGCTGCAGGAAATGCAGAAAGAAGGTAAAATGCTGGTAAAAGAAGAAGTGGATGCCGAAGACATAGCCGAAATTGTGAGCAAATGGACCGGCATACCCGTGAGCCGCATGCTGCAAAGCGAAAGAGATAAGCTCATCCACCTCGAAGAAGAGCTGCACAAGCGCGTGGTGGGTCAGGATGAAGCCGTAAGAGCTGTGGCCTATGCCATCAGAAGAAGCCGTACCGGCCTCTCCAACGAAAAGCGGCCCATTGGCTCCTTCCTCTTCCTGGGAACCACCGGTGTGGGTAAAACCGAGCTGGCCAAAGCCCTGGCCGAGTACCTCTTCAATGACGAAAACCTCATGACCCGCATCGACATGAGCGAATACCAGGAACGCCACGCCGTGAGCCGCCTGGTAGGAGCGCCTCCCGGATATGTGGGCTACGACGAAGGGGGCCAGCTCACCGAAGCCGTAAGGCGCAAACCCTACAGCGTTGTATTGCTGGACGAAATCGAAAAGGCCCACCCCGACGTCTTCAACATCCTGCTGCAGGTACTGGAAGACGGCCGCCTTACCGACAACAAAGGCCGGGTAGCCAACTTCAAAAACACCATCATCATCATGACCTCCAACATCGGGTCGGACCTCATACGCGAAAACTTTGAGAACATGCCCGAAGGCAAGGAGGAAGAAACCATCGAAAAAACCCGCAACCTGGTCTTCGACCTGCTCAAGCGCAGTGTGCGGCCTGAGTTCCTCAACCGCATCGATGAGGTCATCATGTTCCGTCCGCTCTCCAGAGCAGATGTACGGGCCATTGCCAAAATTCAGCTCGACCAGCTCAAAGCCAAACTGGCCAAACAGGAAATCGAGCTCGAATACACTGAGGAGGCTGTGGATTGGATTGCCGAAGAAGGCTTCCACCCCGAATTTGGTGCAAGGCCCCTCAAGCGGGTGATCCAAAACAAGGTGCTCAACCGCCTGGCCGACGAAATCCTGCTGGGCAATATACAGCCCAAGCAAAAAGTCATACTCGACATATTTGACGGAACGGTGGTATTTCGCCAGCCTAAAGAGACAGCCGTTTAACCCTTCAACTTCCTGCCGGAAATGCCGCTCAATGGCATTTCCGGCCTTTATTTTCCATTCATTAACCTGACAAAATGAAAAAACAAGACCAATACTCACTCTGGTATTATCTGGGGCTGTTTGCCCTCATTCTGGCCATTCAAATGCTCATTTTCCCCAACAATGAAGCAGCCAAACAGGAGATTTCCTACAAGACTTTCAAGGAAAAAGTGGCGGCCGGGGAAGTGGAAAAGGTGGTCATTTTGCCCGACAAATTTGTGGGCTTGTACAAGGATACCCTTTCACAGAGCAAAGACTCTTCGGTAGTGGCCTCGGGCCCCACTGCCCCCTGGCGCCTGCGCATAGCCGAAATTGAGCGCCAGATGGCGCGGCAGTTTACGGTAAACCGCCTGCCCGATATGCAGGACCCCGGGCTGCTGGCCAGCATGGAAGCCGCCGGGGTGGATTACAGCGGAAAAATCCAGCAAAACTTTTTGCGCGACTTCTTTCTCAACTGGATCATTCCCCTGATCTTTTTCATCCTGCTCTGGCGCTTCCTCTTTACCCGTATGTGGGGCAAGGGAAATCCCATGATGAGCTTTGGGCAGAACAAGGCGAAGATTTATGCAGAAAAGCCCGAACACCAGGTAACCTTCAAAGACGTAGCCGGGGTGGATGAGGCGGTAGAAGAAGTGAAGGAGCTGGTAAACTTTCTCAAAGACCCGGCAAAATACACCAAGCTGGGCGGTAAGCTGCCCAAAGGCGTGCTGCTGGTGGGCCCTCCGGGCACGGGCAAAACCCTGCTGGCCAGGGCCGTTGCCGGCGAAGCCGGTGTGCCTTTCTTCAATATGAGCGGCTCCGACTTCGTGGAAATGTTTGTAGGTGTAGGGGCTGCCCGCGTGCGCGACCTCTTTCAGCAGGCCAAGGCCCAGGCCCCCTGTATCATTTTTATAGATGAATTGGACGCCATCGGTAAAAAACGCGCCAATGTAGGCGTAATGGGGGGCGGATATGACGAAAGGGAAAACACCCTCAACCAGCTGCTGGTGGAGATGGACGGCTTTGACCCCGGCAAGGGCGTCATCATCATGGGTGCTACCAACCGGCCCGAAGTGCTGGACCCCGCTCTGCTGCGCCCCGGCCGTTTCGACCGGCAGATCCTGGTGGACCGACCCGACAAAAACGGGCGTGAAGCCATTTTTAAGGTGCATACCCGCCGGCTTAAGCTGGCAGCAGATGTGGACCTCGGCCGCCTTGCCGCCCAAACTCCCGGCTTTGCCGGAGCCGAAATTGCCAACGTCTGCAACGAGGCAGCCCTGCTGGCCGTGCGCAACGGGCACGAGGAGGTGCGTATGGAAGACTTCGAAGCCGCCATCGAACGCGTGATTGCGGGCCTGGAAAAGAAAAACAAGCTCATCAATGAAAAGGAACGCAAAATCGTGGCTTACCACGAAAGCGGCCATGCCATTGTGGGTTACTTCACCGAAGGGGCAGACGAAGTGCAGAAGGTGAGCATTGTGCCCCGTGGCATAGGTGCCCTGGGCTATACCCTGCAAATGCCCCTGGAAGACCGCTACCTCATGAGTAAAAGTGAGTTGCTGGGCAAAATCAAGGGCCTGCTGGGCGGAAGAGCCGCCGAAGAAATCGTGTTCAAGGAAGTGACCACCGGTGCCTCCAACGACCTCGAACGCGTGGCCAAGCTCGCCCGCAGCATGATCACCGTCTATGGCATGAGCGAAAAACTGCCCAACATCTCCCTGGTGCAGCAGTCGGGGCCCGGCTTTCTCGGCCAGGACATGTACCAGGAGAAACGCTCCGAAAAGCTCGAACAGCTCATAGACGATGAGGTGCAGCGCATCATCAACACCTGCTACGAAGACGCCAAGCAACTGCTGAGCGAAAAGCGGGATTTGCTGGAAAAAATGGCCAAAACCCTGCTCGAAAAAGAGGTGATTGGCTACCAGGAAATCAAAGAAATACTGGGGGAACGTAAAACCGAACCCACGAATGTCTAACACCTGATGCTATTTCATTTTTCACCATAAACCTACAAATGCCATGTTTAGAAATATAGAATTTTACGACAACTATACCGGCCACCTGTTTTCGCCCTGGTGGATGTACCTGCTCATGGGCTTCAATTTTGTGCTCATGGCCATCCTCATTTTCATGTTTCCCGACTTCCTGGCCTACCTCGTTGCCGCTTTCCTGCTGGTAAACGGCATTGTGATGGTGGCCCTGGCCTTTCAGGTACGCAGCCTCAGGAAAAACTACCACAGGTGGCGCAAAAAATTCTGGGTAGATGCGCATGCGCAATAGCCTGCTGGCAGCATCTGCCCCAACTGAAAAGTGCTACTACTATACTCTGCTGATGCGTGGTCGCCCTGCCCGTTTTGGGTATGGGCG
>RFHT01000056.1 GCA_003696835.1 Bacteroidota bacterium | reverse complement strand
TTTTTTTTCACCCTGAGGGTGCTGAATAGTTGCGAAATTCGTATCAAAGATAAACGATTGATAATCAGGGCTTAATATCCCGAACTCACGTTAAACAAACGACTTTCATCATGAAAATAGGAATTGCTGCTGACCATGCAGGCTATGCCTACAAAGAGGCCCTGAAGGAATACCTGCAGGCCAAAGGGCTGGAGGTAGTAGATTTTGGCACCCATTCTCCCGACTCAACCGACTATGCCGACTACGCTCACCCTCTGGCCGAGGCCGTGGGCAGCGGGCAGCTGAAATGGGGCATTGCCTTGTGTGGCAGCGGGGAAGGCATGTGCATGACCACCAATAAGCACCCCCATGTGCGGGCGGCCCTGGTATGGAATGAAGAAGTGGCTGCCATTACCCGCAAACACAATGACGCCAACATCCTATGCCTGCCTGCCCGCTTTGTATCTCTGGAAGATGCCAGGCGTATGGTGGAGGTATTTTTGAATACAGAGTTTGAGGGCGGTCGCCACCTGCGGCGTATCAATAAAATTGACTATGAGGCTTCGATGAGCTAAATGGCTTCCCTGCAGCAACTTTTGCGAGAAATACGGGCCTGCCGCCATTGCGAGGCACATTTGCCACTGGGCCCGCGGCCGGTGCTGGCCGCGGCTGAGTCGGCGCGCATCATGATTGTGGGGCAGGCGCCAGGCACCAAAGTGCATGCCACCGGCATCCCCTGGAACGACCCCAGCGGCATACGCCTCAGGCAGTGGCTGGACATGGAACCGGAAGTATTTTACGACGAACACAAAGTAGCCATCATTCCCATGGGGTTTTGCTACCCCGGCAAAGGCGAGCGGGGCGACCTGCCACCCCGGCCCGAATGTGCTGCCTTGTGGCAGGAAAAACTGCGCAGCAAGCTGCCCGATGTGCGCCTCATACTGGCCATCGGCCAGTATGCCCAGCGCTACTACCTGGGCCGTAGCCGCAAAAAAAGCCTGGCCGAAACCGTCCGGCACTGGGAGTCCTATTTGCCACAGGGCATTATTCCCCTGCCCCATCCCTCTCCCCGAAACATTATGTGGCGGCGCAAAAACCCCTGGTTTGAAGCAGAGGTGGTACCGGCCGTGCGCCGCAAAGTATGGGAAGCGCTGGAATGAGCAGGTACTGACTCATGCCGGGGCCTGGAAAAAAGGCTAAGCAGCATGCTGCTTAGCCAGGGAAGTGTTTGGAAACAAAGATTATTTAAACTTGATTTTATTTTCAAAACTCACCCTGCCTTCCATATAGTCCAGCATGTTGTGAGTTACTGTGACGGTGCTTTGGTCGGGAGAAATTTCTGATCCGGAGTGAGAAGCCTTCTTTACCTTTCCGGGAAGGTGGTAGATAGTGGTATAGGTACCGCTGCCCACCATGAGCTTGATCAGCTGTACGTCTTCCTCCGGGAGCTCGTCCCAGCCAGATTGCTGCTGTTTGAAGCGGGTAAACTTGTTCTTTTCAAATCGGTAAAGTTCAGTAAAATTAAAGCCCGTTCCGCCCGATGCCATGCTCAGCATCTGAGAAAAACCATCTTCGGCATCTTCCTCCTGGCCCATCTGGTTGAGGTTTTCGAAAAAATAGGATATGTCATCAAAGTCGTCGAAATGGATGATAAAGCTGATTTTTCCAAGTCCCTGTGATTCACTCATCTGTATGTGGAGGTTGGCTTTTTTCCAGAATTCGGGATTGTCAATCTGAAAGTCGGGCTCGTTCTTCATCAGCTCGTAAAAATTTGCGGTGGAATCCATTTCCACGGGGCTGTCTTCTTCAGCCGTGGAGATGGCTTCTTCAGACTCCGACTCGCCCAGGGCCAGGAGTAAATCCATGCTTTTGCTCATGTCAATGGTGTAGGTAAATACACCCGATCCGTCTTTGTTGAGACTCATTTCTTCCACAATGTCCAGGCAGCTTGTAGCTGTAAAAAGAATTGCCACGAGGGCAAATGTAATAAGGCATTTGAGGGTTTTCATAAGGCTATATAAAATAAGGTTAATGAATGTGCTGAGAATGATGGTACAGTTGGGAAAAGGGGAAAGTTGCCAAGGCAAGTTTTCGATATGATTGTACGTTATTTTGCTAAATAGGTTTTTGGGGCTAAAAAAATTGAATCTGAGGGGGCAAATATATACCTTTGTGAATTTTAAGATAGATAAAGAACTACAACTAAACTAACCAGTACCATATACCCATGAAAGTAGGCAGAAATCAAATCGTTACCCTTGAACAATTCATTCTTGACCAGGAACGCGACTTTCCCTATGCCACTGGTCAGCTATCCAAAATTATCCGTGACATTGTACTTGCCTGCCGCATCATCAACCGGGAGGTAAACAAAGCCGGGCTGGTGGATATACTGGGGCTTACCGGTGATGTCAATGTGCAGGGAGAAGAAGTGCAAAAGCTGGATATATTTGCCCACGAGCAGCTGGTAGATGCCCTGTTTAAGGGGGGCATGGTGTGCGTAGTGGGCTCGGAGGAACAGGAAGACTTCCTCTTCAATGAGGGGTGTGAGGGCAAATACATTGTGTTGATGGACCCCCTGGATGGTTCTTCCAACATAGATGTGAATGTATCCATAGGCACCATTTTTTCCATTTACCGCAGGCGGGATTACGATGCGGATGAAGTGCTGAAAACCGACCTGCTTCAACGGGGCTCGGAGCAGATAGCCGCCGGCTATGTGCTGTACGGTTCCAGCACCATGCTGGTATATACCACCGGCAACGGCGTGAACGGCTTTACCCTGGACCCCTCCATAGGGGAGTTTTTGCTTTCACACCGCAACATACGCTTTCCGGAGCAGTGCCATACCTACTCGGTAAATGAGGGGCACTACCGCACCTTTTTTGAAGGTACCAAACAATACCTTCGTCACATCAAGCGGGATGCAAAGGAACCCTACTCCTCCCGCTACATTGGTTCGCTGGTGGCCGATTTTCACAGAAACCTGCTCAAAGGAGGCATTTTTATGTACCCCGGCACCACCGAAAAGCCCGAAGGCAAGCTCCGGCTCACCTTTGAAGCCAACTCCATGGCCTTTATTGCCGAGCAGGCCGGAGGGGCTGCCAGCGACGGGCGTAAGCGCATTTTGGACATTTTGCCCAAACATTTACACCAAAGAACCCCATTATTTGTAGGAAATAAGGAAGAAGTTCGTAAATTGGAGTGGTATATCAAAAAGTACGGAAACAGGGCAAAATACATGGCCGACCTCAAAGAAGATAAAGCGCCACCGCTTGCCAACAATTCGAAATAATGTTCCGTACACCTAAGAAGTAAATTGACAAACATTCATTAATTTTTGAAAAATCTCTAAATTATCATGTGGAAACGATTCGTACGTGCCATCAAGTCTCTTTTCGGAGGGCTTGTCAGCTCCATTGAAGACCCCAAGTTGATTCTTGAGCAAAACATCCGGGAGATGAACGACCAGATCCCGAAGATGAATGAAAATATTGCTACGGTAAAGGCCAGTGTTACCCTGCTGGAAAAAGAGCTGAAGAAATACCAGTCGGAGTACAAAGACCTGGTTTCCAAAATGAAAGCAGCTATACAGGCCCAACGCGACGACATCGCCCAAAACTATGCCCTGAGGCTGGAAAGCGTGAAGTCGCACATGCTTCAAACCAAAGATCAACACACTACGGCCAAAGCAGCTTATGAAAAGGCGCTGGAGGTGAAAAAAGTGTTCATGCGCGAGCGCGAGCGCAAAATAGCTGAGGCCAAAGAAGCCCTGCGCGCCCACGAACGCGCCAAGTGGCAATCCAAAATTGCCGATACCCTGGAGTCATTTGAAGTAACGGGCATAGATGCTACCCACTCCGAAATGCTTAGCCGCATTAATGAGGAAACGGCCAAAAATGAAGCGCGCATGGAGATGGCCCTTGACTCAGTGGATACTGAAAGCTTGAAAATTGAAGAAGAAGCTGAAAAACTGCGGGCACAAGAGCTCGTAAACCAGTTTAAAATGGAAATGGGCCTCATTTCCGAAGACCCCCTCAAAGAAGACGACCTCAAAGACCTGGACCTCGACATAGAATCAAAAGAAACGAATTAATACCTGATAAGCGATAAACGGCAGCATGCAGCAAGCATTGACTTTCATCAATCACCTGCATGCTGCCACGCCTTTTTTAAGCTCTCACCATCATGACCGGAGAAGAAAAAAGACGCCTGCTCAAGGAAAAATACAAGGAGGAACTCAAACAACGTAAAGAGTTTCTCAAAAAAGTAGAAGCCCTCAAGCGCTCTCACAAGCTCAATGAGGCCATACAAAACATCACTTCCGGCCTCAATGACGATACCGACGACTGGATATCCAAGCTGGATGAAGAAACGGCCCTCAGCGAGGCAAAAATGGAAATGGCCCTCAGCGAAGCCCAGCGACAGCAAGAGCTGCTGGACCAGCTGGCCAAAGAGGCTGAAATGCAAAAAATTCAGGCCAAAAACCTGGTGGAAGAAATGAAAAAGTCTATGGGCCTGGCTTCAGAAGATACTCCCACAGAACACAAAGCCACAGAAGGGCAGGACAAGCCCGCCAATGAAGAACAGCAGGAGGAATCTTCCTCTGATGAAACACCCGGAGCAGATGATCCTCCATCCCCCAAAAAGACCCTGGGAGATTTTTAACTATTTTCTCCTCATTCCACCACCCGTATCATCTTTTCTACCCGGCTTTGGGGCGTGATGAGCAATGCCTGGTAGGTACCAGGAGGAACATTGTCTATGGGAATTTGAAAGCGCGGCTTGTCGTGGGGCAGGAAAGCCGCTTTGCGGATCACTTCTTTTTGCTGCTCATTGCGCAATACAAAAGCCATAGACGTACGGGGCGCCACCAATATATCCACCTGCAGGGCTTCGCCCAGCCTGAGGCTGTCCTGTAGCAGTCGTATGCGCTCACGAAAAACCATGAGGGTATCCGAAAAGCTCACCTTTCCATACACATCATAAGCCGTGAAGGCATAGTAATTGAAGCCGTACTGCAGATTGGAATCCAGTACATGGTAGTGCTGAAGGTCCTCGCTGTCGCCCTGGGATTCGATGGAGGCTACGGGGCTAAAGCTTTTCCCATCACCTGAGCGCCTGAGCTCAAAAGAGGCCTGCATAAACTCGCTTTGGGTTTCCCAGTCAAAGCGTACTTGATGCCTGATGACTTCGGTATTGAGGGTGCCAAAGGTAATATAAGGATGGGGAATTTCCGGTTCGGGCTCAGCTTCGGGAGGGTTTTCTTCATTTCCCCTGCTTACTACGGTTTCCTGCTGGCAGTCACCGGTAGTGAAGGTCATGCGGTAGGCCAGAAAACTCTTTCCGCGCTCGTCCATAAGGCCAGGCGTAATTTCAAAGGTATAAGTCGTGTTAGGCTGCAGCACCTCCAGCGGCCGCAGGTGGATGTACTGAAAAGACTGGTCGTAGAGCAGTTGGGCGCGCACTTGCTTGAGAGGGTGGCCGGTGGGATAGAGTTTTACATTTTCCTGGTTAAGGGTGAGCGGATCAATGCGGGTGCCTTCGCCGGGAAAGTGGATGTGTACCCGCACAAAGGTATGGCAAAACAAGTGAGTGGCACCATCATTGGGGAAAGACCCCAGGGCATAAGGCCGCTGGGCGTAAGTGGCAGTCTGGAAAACGTACATGATCAGGGCAAGCATGCACAGCTGTTTCATGATGGCAGTTGTAAGGGCTGGGAGCAGCCGGTGAAGCAGGAGGTTTTGTTTACAGAATATACAAATATACATTTTTTCCCCGACTTATGCCCGCTGCTACCACTACAGGGGTGTAGGACACTTTTGCTATGCTGCGTATTTGGCTGTTGTGACTAACTGAACGATCTTATTCCAATCGCCACTTTTTTCGACTGTTCTGAGGTTA
>RFHT01000055.1 GCA_003696835.1 Bacteroidota bacterium | reverse complement strand
GCGTCAATGGTTTCAGTAAGTGAGCCGATCTGGTTCACTTTGACCAGAATGGAGTTGGCTACTTTTTGTTCAATGCCTCTTTTGAGGAAATCCACATTGGTAACAAAGAGGTCATCGCCTACCAACTGCACGCGCTGGCCCAGGGTAGCGGTAAGTTCGGCCCATCCGTCCCAGTCATTTTCATCCAGGCCGTCCTCAATGGAAACAATGGGGTACTTGTCGCACCATTCTTTCCAGAAGCCCACCATTTCCGAAGAGCTGAGTTCATCGCCCGTAGAATAGCGAAACACATATTTGCCCTTTTCTTTGTCGTAAAACTCCGAGCTGGCCGCATCCAGGGCAATGAAAATATCCTCGCCCGGGCGGTATCCAGCTTTTTCTATGGCTTCTATCACCGTTTGCAGGGCCGCTTCATTGGAAGGCAGGTTGGGGGCAAAACCTCCTTCATCACCCACATTGGTGCTCATGCCGCGGCTTTTGAGCACGCTTTTGAGGTGGTGGAAGGTTTCGGCGCCCATGCGCAGGGCTTCGCGGAAGCTTTCGGCTTTCACCGGCACAATCATAAACTCCTGCACATCAATGGAGTTGTCGGCATGGCTGCCGCCATTGAGGATGTTCATCAGTGGAATAGGCAGCGTACGGGCATTCACCCCTCCTATGTATCGGTACAGTGGCATACCCAGGCTTTCGGCTGCACAGCGTGCAGCTGCCAGGGAAACCCCCAGTATGGCATTGGCGCCCAGCTTGGCTTTGTTGGGGGTGCCGTCCAGCTCCAGCAGCAGCTTGTCCAGGGCGGTTTGCTCGTAGAGCAGGGAGCCCTCTACCTCAGGGGCAATGATTTCATTGACGTTTTCGACGGCCTGCAGTACGCCCTTGCCCAGGTAGCGGTCCTTGTCGCCATCGCGCAACTCTATGGCCTCATGCATGCCGGTGCTGGCGCCCGAAGGTACAGCCGCCCGGCCCACCGCGCCATCAGAGGCCAGTACCTCCACCTCCACGGTGGGGTTGCCCCTGGAGTCGAGAATTTCTCTTGCGTAAATAGATTCTATAAAACTCATAGTCGTGATTTGTTTCAGCCTGCGAATTTAGAAAAATGTAGGGAAGGCCGGTATTTTTATTAAAATTATATTTTGTTATCCCCTGTGCAAAGAAATTGTTAAGGGGCTGTGCTTTTGAAAAATAGACAGATTGTGAATACTTTTGCAGGAACCCTTTAAAATGGCAACAATGCAAAAGCCGACCCTCCACCTTACGGCCCTTCAGCTCGACCTGGCATGGCACCAGCCTGCCGAAAATCACAGGCGAATCGAAAATTTGCTGGCCGCTGAGCAAAAAATTGGCGACTTGCTCATTCTGCCCGAAATGTTCAGCACGGGTTTTAGCATGGACGCTGCCTCCCAGGCCGAAGAGATGTACGGGCCCAGCATGCAATGGATGCAGCGGGTGGCACGTGAGTACCACACCTGCGTGGTGGGCAGCCTCATTATACGGGAAAAGGGCAAGTTTTATAACCGTTTCCTGGCCATGGATGCCAACGGGCTGGTGGCTCAGTACGACAAGCGCCATCCCTTCAGCCTGGCCAAAGAGCACCTCACCTACCAGCCGGGCAAGACCTTTGTCACCTTTACTTATAAAGGCTGGCGCATCTGCCCGCAGATCTGTTACGATCTGCGCTTTCCCGTATGGTCGCGCAACCGCCGGCTGCCCGATGGCAGCCTGAGCTATGACCTGCTGCTGTACGTGGCCAACTGGCCCGAAAAACGGGTGCACCACTGGGAAAGCCTGCTGGTTGCCAGGGCCATCGAAAACCAGTGTTTTCTGGTGGGCGTAAACCGGGTAGGGCTGGACGAAAACCAGCTGAATTATGTGGGAGGCAGCATGATCGTAAATCCCGCAGGCCAACAACTGGACTACAACCGGGGAGAAGTAAAGGCCCTTAATGCCCGCATCTCCCTGCAGGACCTGCAGGCCTACCGCCAAAAATTTGCCTTCTGGATGGACGCCGATGAGTTTGAAATTAAAGAAAGTGAAACCCTGAGCATTGTGAGGGAGTAAACACTGCGAAGAATAAAAAAAGCAAGTGACGATGGAGCAATTCGATTTTCAAAAGGAAGTGATAGCACGCAGCCACGAAGTGCCGGTGGTGGTAGATTTCTGGGCTCCCTGGTGCGGGCCATGCAGGGTGCTGGGTCCGGTGCTGGAGCAGATGGCTGCCGAAGCCAATGGCCGCTGGGAGCTAGTAAAAATCAATACCGAAGAACACAGAGAGGTCGCACAGACCTACCAGATCATGAGCATTCCGGCCGTGAAGCTCTTTTTTGAGGGAAAGGTAATAGGCGAATTTGTAGGCGCCCTGCCCCGTTCCCAGATAGAAAAGTGGCTGGATGCCTATATACCCGACGAGCGCAAGCTGCAGCTGGCCGAAATCATGAGCGAGCTGGAGCTGGACCGGGAGGGGGGCCTGGCCAAGCTGAAAAACTTCGTGCAGCAGCATCCCGACCTGGATGAAGGGCGGGTGAACCTGGCCCTTCAGCTGGTGAGCGAGCAGCCCCAGGCCGCCAAAAAAATGGTAGCAGACATACACCCTGCACACGAAATGTACGAGCAAGCAGAGGATGTGCGGGCACTGGCCGCGTTTTATTCCTTTGAAGCAAAAGACGATAGCCCCGTGGCTCAGCGGCTGGAAGCAGCCCGGCAGGCTGCCCAGCAGCAGAACATGGAAACTGCTCTGCAAAAGCTGGTGGAAGCGGTGATGATAGATAAAAACTATGCAGATGAATTGCCGCGCAAAGCCATGATTGCCTTTTTTCACCTGCTGGGACCCGAACACGAACTGACGAAAGCATACAGGCCCAGGTTCAATATGGCCCTCTATTGAGCGGGCAAAATTTGATTCATATTTCAGATGAACAAAATAAAAATGACAGCCGAAGATGCCGGCCAGGCCCGCGATTTGTTTATCCGCCTGGCAAATATCGTAGAAGAGCTCAGGCAAAAATGCCCCTGGGACCGAAAGCAAACCAAAGAAAGCCTGCGACACCTCACCATAGAAGAAACCTATGAATTGGCCGATGCCATTATCCAGGACGATGCCGCCGCCATGAAAGAGGAGTTGGGCGATCTATTGCTGCATATTCTCTTTTATGCCAGCCTGGCCAGGGAGCAGGGCCTTTTCAGTCTGGAGGAAATGATTCAGGCCCAGATCGACAAGCTCATTCGCAGGCACCCCCATGTGTACGGCGACCAGCAGGGCGCCAGTGAAGCTCAGATCAGGGCAAACTGGGAGCAGATCAAAGCAGCAGAAAAAGCACAAAGAGGCCATAAGGCCAAAACTGTGCTCGAAGGGGTGCCCCACAGCCTGCCGGCCCTGATCAAGGCCTACCGCATACAGGAAAAGGCCGCCAGTGTGGGCTTCGACTGGGAGGATGCTGCCAAAGTTTGGGACAAGGTCAAAGAGGAAATTCTGGAGTTTGAGCTGGCCGGCGATGCCCGCCAGCGCGAAGATGAAATGGGCGACCTGTTATTCGCCCTGGTCAATTACTGCCGGCATGCCGGCATCAACCCCGACGATGCCCTGGCCCGTACCAACGAAAAGTTCAGACGCAGGTTTGAATACATCGAGCGCCAGGCCCATGAAAAGGGAGAAAAATTGTCTGATATGCCCCTGCAACAAATGGAAGACCATTGGCAGCAAGCCAAAACCGAAGAAGAATAAGTAGCATGAATTGCCAAAAGATCAGCCAGAATGAACCTCCATTTTTTCCCAAAAACCCTGCGCTCAACATGATTAAGCATACCTTTTTCAGCAGGCAGGAAGCGGATAACCCTGACATTGCCCGCGAGATACTCAAAACTTGTATAAACCACAGAATTTTCGCATTTTACGGAGAACTGGGGGCGGGAAAAACCACCCTTATCAAGGCATTTTGCGAAGCTTTGAACATGCAGGTGGTAGTGACCAGTCCCACGTTTAATTTGGTGAATGAATATACGGATGAAAAGCTGACAGTTTATCACTTTGATTTTTACCGTATCAAATCCGAAATCGAAGCCTACGATATGGGGTGTGATGAATACTTCGACTCCGGAAATTATTGCTTCATAGAATGGCCGGAGCGAATTCCCTCCCTGTTGCCGGATGAAGCTGTTCATATACACATTGAGTCTTTGAATGACCATCAACGAATGATCCAAGTAACCTATTGAAGCGCATGGCAAAGGTGGAATATGCTATAGAAAGTGGATTGTTTTCTGGGATATATCCTGGCTCCTGGGCAGTGCCGGAAGTTTTGCCTGCCAAAACCGACCAAAAACGCAAGCAGCTCACCATTGGCGTGCCCAAAGAGTCTTTTTACCAGGAAAACCGCGTGCCCCTTACTCCCGATACCGTACAAACACTCGTGGCCAATGAGCACCGCGTGTTTGTGGAGCACGGCGCAGGAGAAGGTGCCCGCTATACCGACAACGACTTTTCCGAGGCGGGAGCCATCATGACCTACAATGCGGCAGATGTGTTCCGGCAAGCCAATTACATCGTTAAGATATCGCCTCCCACAGAAAAGGAGCTGGTACTCATGCGTGAAAACCAGGTGCTCATCTCAGCAGTCAACCTGGGCAGCCTTAGTCCTACTCATCTGAATCACCTCATCAAGAAAAACATTACCGCCCTGGGCTTTGAGTTTTACAAAAGTGAAGACGGCTCCCTGCCGCTTGTACAAATGATGAGTGAAATTGCCGGAGTGTCTTCCATCCACATTGCCTCGGAGTTGCTCACGGGCCTGCGGGGCGGGCAGGGCATTTTGCTGGGAGGGGTAACGGGCATTCCCCCGGCCGAGGTTACCATCATTGGCGCCGGTACCGTAGGCTTCAATGCCGCCCAAACGGCTATGGGCATGGGAGCCCGGGTGCGCATCATCGACGACGAAATTTACAAATTGAGGCGCATCGAAAAGGAGTTGGGCATCAGTGTTTACACCTCCGTGGCACAAAGCAGCTTTGTGCGCGCTGCCGTAAGAGAATCTGATGTGGTCATAGGAGCGGCCTTTAAAGCGGGTGGCCGGGCCCCAATGGTGGTAACCGAAGACATGGTTAAAGAAATGAAAGAAGGCTCGGTCATCATTGATGTAGCCATCGACCAGGGGGGCTGCGTGGAAACCAGCCGGCTTACCACCCACGACAATCCCACCTTTGTACAGCACGGCGTAATTCATTACTGCGTGCCCAATATCGCCTCCCGTGTGGCACGTACGGCCTCCATGGCCGTGAGCAATATACTGGGACCCCTGCTGGTAAGCATAGGCGATAACGGAGGCATAGACAACCTCATGCGCTTTAACCACGGCCTCAAAGAGGGCATTTATGTGTACCGCCGCCACCTCACCAAGAAAAACCTGGCCACCATACTGGGCATGACCATGAACTACCGCGACATAGAGCTGCTCATTGTGGCGATGTAGGGGACAGGATGCAGGTG
>RFHT01000054.1 GCA_003696835.1 Bacteroidota bacterium | reverse complement strand
TTTTTTTTCACCCTGAGGGTGCTGAATAGTTGCGAAATTCGTATCAAAGATAAACGATTGATAATCAGGGCTTAATATCCCGAACTCACGTTAAACAAATATTTTGTAACTTTAGCCTATGGAGAGTTTAGAACATTACATCCACATTGTGGAAGACAGCATTGGCCGCATTGGCATTGACCCCGCCCCAAGCCGCGGAAAGCAGCCCGGCCAGTGGAACCTGCGAAAGGGCTCTGCACAAATTGCTTTGGATTTGTTTCGGTTTAAAGAAGATGGGCCTTTGTTTTTTTCCGTGATGTCGCCCATCATGAAGGTGCCCAAATCCAACATGGAGCGCCTGGCCACAGAGTTGCTCAAAATCAACCACAGCATGGCCGGAACGGCCTTCACCCTCTTTCGCGATCTCATTTTTGTGCGGGCTATACGCGAAGCCGCTGGTATGGATGCGGTGGAGGCCATGAACCTCATTTTGCGCGTGGGAAACAATGCCGATTATTTTGATGAAAAATTGCAGCAGGAATTTCCCCACCAGCAACCCATTGGCTTCCGTACGGGAAACAGCCAGCCTGAATAGGAAGAATTTGGGGCAAAAAGGGACTGCTATTGCGCGGTATGCAATAGCGGAACAGCGGCTCTTACGCCAAACTTTTTGGGGGAGGGGAATAAAAAAACCAGGGGACTCAAACGCTCCGCGTGAATCGACCCTGGCCCTTGCTCTTGTAATTCCAGATTACCGTCCTGATATGCCTGACTTTTTGCAAAGGCTGCGCCACTTTTGGTGGCAAAGCGCTTCAATATGGGCCAACGGGCAAAAAGCCCGTACAAGTGGCAGCTTTGAAGGCTTAAATGGGTGGATTTTTTTTTATGTAAAAAACACTGCCAATAAAATATTGAGCCTCCTCTGCTTACTGCCTGCATTTTTAAACACCTGTGTCCGGCATACTATGGAGAAAGTTCTTAAATTGCCATAGCTTTTAGGTAGAAGCGTGTATGCGAATGCGTTTTGGTATGAACTTTCGCTTTGGATTCATTTGTTTTCTGTTCATTCTCCTCTTTGGCCGCTTGTGGAGCCAGGAGGCCACACCTGAGCCCAGGCACCTGACAGCCACGGCCAAAGCCGGAGACGGGGTGATTACGTTTTTGGCCAAATACGAAGTAAACACTCCCTGCAACCGGGCCTACTTCTACAAAATCAACCAGCTAAGCCGCAACAAGGGCCTCAGGCTAAACAAAAGTTACCACCTGCCCATACTGGTGTACGTTTACAATGGCCGAAGCATTCGCTCTACCATTGGTATAGACGATTTTGAGCTGGCCACACGCATACAGCACTACAACGAGCGCATGCACCGGGCGGGCCTCAAAGGTGTCGATTACCGGCAGGACCGGGTACTGTGGGTGCCCTATTCGGCCCTGGCCTGTCCACAGGAAATACAGCAAGTGCCTGACCCTCCAAAGGTAGTGCGCGGCACCTTTGATATTTTTGGAGAATATGCCGAAGTGATGCAGGAGAGCAGGCAGCTGGAAGGCTGCGTGTATTACCTCGTGAGCGGGCATGGTGGCAGGGACCCGGGCGCCGTGGGCCGTTATGGCAGGCGCAACCTGTGCGAAGACGAATATGCTTACGACATTTGCCTGCGCATCGGGCACAAGCTCATGTCGCATGGGGCTACGGTTTATTTCATTGTGCGCGACCCCGACGATGGCATACGGGACGATTCCTTTCTTCCCTGCGACAAGGACGAGTTTTACTGGGGCGATTCCCTCATTTCCGACAGCCAGTCCAGGCGCCTGGAGCAGCGCTCCAACATTGTGAACACCCTTTATGAGCAAAATAAACGCAAGGGGGTGCAATACCAGCGCTTGATTGTGATACACATAGACTCGGACAAAAAGCAGGAGCGGGTGGACATGTTTTTCTACCATCAGGAGGCCAACGAAGCCAGCAAATCGCTGGCCGGGCACATGCAGCAGGTGGTGCGGCAAAAGTACGCCATCGTACAAAAGGGGCGGGGCTACCGGGGGTTTGTGCGCAGCCGCGACCTGCACATGCTGCGGGAAAGCCTGCCCCCCACCGTTTTTATTGAGTTGGGCAACATCAAAAATCCCGGCGACCAATTGCGTTTTATCCGGCTGAAAAACAGAGAGCTGATTTCCGATTGGTTGTTTGAGGGCTTGCTCAGAGACCGCATCACCCGCTGAGGCAAGGCATACTCAGGCGCTGCAATCATAGCTGGCAATGTCGATGACGAGCAGGTACCAGCGGTTGTCGATTTCGCCCAGGTAGAGGGCCAGGGCCAGGTCGGTAATGACGAGCTTCCTGCTCACCAGTTGCTGAATTTTTTCAGCCCTTTCTAGTTCGTGTGCTTTGATGATACCCGGCTCAGCTTCCTGCAGGGTATGTATCAGGTCGGTGATTTGAGTATAGTTTTCCACTTTGTCCATGAAACACCCTTCTTTGGAAAATTTTTCGCAGTCAAAGTCCGGCAGGGGTTCCAGCTTGAGGTCACAACTGATTTGCTTCAGTTGTTCGCGAATATAGGGGGTGAGTTTATTGTTATACACTTCCGCCATGCTTTCACACACATACACCATATCCATGGCGCCGGGATGTGTGAGGTAGAGCAGCCCCAGTTCGGGGTGGATAAAGGGCATTACTTTTTCTGCATCGGCTGTGTTGAGGGCTTCAAACAGGGCATTGACCGTGATCACGTCCCGTTGGGCCATTTCGAGCTGGCGGGCTGCTTCATTTTGGGAAGCTTGGGGGGGGCTGCTTGGGGGCTGCTGTACTTCCAGGGCTTCATAGGAGGTGATCTGAAACTGCTTATTGAAGCGCACACGGTTGCGAAAGCGCTCTTCTACCTGGCTTTTGTCTTTGCTGCGCACAAAAGACACGGCCCCTTCAAACTCCGCCACATATCCGTCTGCTTCGGGTTGCACCTGCAGGGAGGCTCGATCCAGCACGATTTTGCGGTCTTCCACTGCCTCAAAGCCGCTGCGTATGCTTTTGCCTACGGTTTCCCGGGGCAGGTTTTCCTGGCGGTAAAATTTGCGCACCGTGGGGGCAAAGTACTTGCTTTCGTCTATTTGCTCGGCGGCCAGGTCGGCGTAGTATGCTTGCAGTATGGCCAGAATGGAGTCGCGGGCCTGCTCTTCAGGCCCGGAAGAGACAGCTTCTGTCTGCTGGTTTTCTGTAGGCGGCGCTTCGGCAGGAGGCGCAGAGGAAGTGGAGGAGGTATCGCAGCTCAACACCCAAAAGAGGCTGATGCCGCAGGCATATAGGAAAAGGGAACGGAATTTATTCATAGAAATGGAATCACAAGCCAAGCCAATTTAGCCATTCTGCCAACAACTGGCAAATGTTTATGCTTAAACGTGGGCGGGAAGGGAAAGTTGTATCAGCATGGCCGCTGGGTATGCCCTGAAAGTTAACAGGCTTGTCTGAGTCCGTTATGTCTGGCTTTGCCTGCCCAGGGCCTTCCCATACTTGATGAGCATATCTTCCAGTTCGTTTTTCCTGAAGGGCTTGCTGATGTAGTCGTGCATGCCGGCCTGGAGGCACATTTCGCGGTCGCCCTGCATGGCATTGGCCGTCATGGCCACGATCACCGGCGATTGATCGCCCCACTCTTTCCGTATGAGGCGGGAAGCCGTAAGGCCATCCATTTCGGGCATTTGCACATCCATAAAGATGAGGTCGTACTCGTCCTGGTGCAGGCTTTCTATGGCCTCCCGGCCGTTGCCGGTCATGGTGGGCTGGTAGCCCATTTTGTTGAGCATGCGCAGCACCAGCTTTTGGTTGATGGGGTTGTCCTCTGCGATGAGTATGCGCAAAGGGTAGCGCCCGGCCAGCTCGGCAAAGCTGCTTTGATGGGCAGCCGGGGCCTGCCCATCCACCGGTTTTTTGGCGCATAAAGCTTGCTGTACCGCTTCAAACAGGGCTTTTTGCTTTACGGGTTTGGTGAGTACTGCTGCAAACAGGCCCGCTTTTTTGAGCCTGGGCAGGTCGCCTATGGAAGAAAGCATGATGATGGGCTGTTTCATGCCCTGGCGGCGAAGCTGCTGGCTGAGCTGCAGGCCGTCCATTTCGGGCATTTGCATGTCGGTAATGAGCAGGTCCCACTGTGGCTGCTCCTGCCAGAGAGTGAGTACGTGCTGGGGGCTTGCCTCGGCCTGCACTTCCAGGCCCCATTTTTCCAGTTGCTGGGTCTGAATGAGGCGGTTGGTGGCATTGTCGTCCACTATCAGGACTTTTTTTCCCTGCAGGCCTTTCATCAAATGGGCCGCCATATAGGTAGTGGGCTTGTTGGGGGCAGCGGTGGTGGAGATGCTGAAAGTAAAGGTGGTTCCTTGCCCGGGCGTACTTTCCACTGAAATTCCTCCTCCCATGAGCTCGGCCAGGCGGGCCGAAATGGCCAGCCCCAGGCCTGTACCCCCATATTTACGGGTGGTAGAGGCATCTACCTGGGTAAAGGCTTCAAACAAATGATCCAGTTTGTCGGGAGGGATGCCAATGCCAGTGTCGGTTACGGAAAAACAAAGGGTAAAGGGAGCCCCGTGCTCAGCTGTGTGCTGCTTTTGTTCCGGGATAAATATCTTGACAAAAATCTCCCCCTCACTGGTAAACTTGATGGCATTGCCCACCAGGTTGATGAGAATTTGGCGCACCCGCGTCCAGTCCCCCACGATAAAGCCCGGCACCTGGTAGTCGATCTGATAAATGAGGTCGAGGCCCTTTTCGGCAGCTTTGGCCGAAAAGAGGTCCAGCACTTCCTCCACGCACTTGCGCAGGTCGAAGGGGTGCTGCTCAATTTCCATTTTGCCCGACTCAATTTTGCTGAAGTCCAGTATGTCATTGATGATGGTGAGCAGGCTTTCGCTGCTGTTTCGAATGGTGTTTACATAATCCCGCTGCTCGTGGTTGAGGGGGGTGTCGTGCAGCAGCTCTGTCATGCCGATGACGCCATTCATAGGGGTGCGTATTTCGTGGCTCATGTTGGCCAGAAACTCGCTTTTGATGCGGTTGGCCTGCTCGGCTGTCTGCTGTGCCTGCTCGGCCAGCAGGCGGGACCGCTTTTCATTTTGGGTGAGCAGTTCCAGCTCTTTAGTGCGCTGTTTAACCAGCCGCTCAAGTTCGGCATTGTTCTCCTTCACTTTTTTTATCCGCATAGAATGGCTGAGGTAGGCCGCAAAAAGCAAGGCACTCATTACGCCCAGCTTAAACCACCACCTCTGCCAGAAAGGGGGGGTGATGGTGAGGGTGAAGCGGGCTTCCTGCCCGCTGAGGGCCTCGTCTGAGTTGGTCCCTCTCACCCGGAAGGTATAAACTCCGGGGTCGAGATTGGTGTAGGTGGCTGAGGAGATACGGGAGATGTGCCAGCTGTCTTCAAAGCCCTCCAGTATGTAGGCAAACTGGTTTGGGCCGGAGTGGCCGTAGTTGAGGTTGGCAAAATGGAAGGTCACAAAGCTCATGTTGTAGGGCAGTTCCAGTGAGTCCAGCATGCTTACCGGGCGTTCGAGCAGGGGCTTGCTCATGCCTGGATAGATGCTGTCCACTTTCAGGGCATGGCCGGAGATGTGAAGGTCGGTGATGCGCACCCGTGCCTGCTCTTTGGCGTGCAGTACATCTTTGGGGAAAAATGCATTAAATCCATTTTCCCCTCCAAAAAACAGCTGCCCGTCTTTGCCCCTGAAACAGGCATTTGCATGGAAGGTATTGCTTTGCAATCCCTCCTCCATGCGAAAATTGGTAACCACATTGGTGTGGGGGTCCAGGCAGGAAAGGCCCAGCTTGGTGCCCATCCAAATCCGGTTTTGCTCATCGCCCAGCAGGCTCATGACCTGCACATTGGCCAGGCCCACTTCCTCATCATAGCAGGTGATGCTTTTTTCGGGCATGCGTATGCGCACCAGGCCCTGCCCGGTGCCGGCCCATACGTCTTCCAGCCCTACCCAGATGCTGCGCACGCTGTTGTTGGGCAGGCTGTGGGGGTCGTCGGGCCGGGCTGTAAAGCGTTCAAACTGGGGCTCGCCATTTTCCAGCCACATGCGGTTGAGGCCCATGCCCTCGGTTGCGACCCATAAATTGCCGTTCAGGTCATTGGCGAGGTCATTAATGTGGTTAAAGCTAAGGCTGTTGGGGTTATTGGGATCGTGGCGATACAGGTGGCATTGCCGCGTAGCGGGATCAAAGCGGGCCAGTCCTTCGGAGGTGGCCAGCCACAGCCTGCCACCCGATTCAGGCAAAATGTCATATACGCCGGCAATGGAGGTGAAATATTGAGGCAATATATCTTTAAGGGAGTAGTTGGTAATGGAATTTCTGTCGGGCGCCATGCGGCTGATGCCTTTGTCGGACCCTATCCAGAGGTTGTGTGCGGAATCTTCGTACAAGGCCCATATATTGGCATGCATCAAGCGTAGAGGAGGGGAGGAAGTGGGTAAATACGCCCGGTAGCGCTGGCTTTGCATGTCGTAGCGCAGCAGCCCTTGTCCTTTGGTTCCCAGCCATAACTCCCCCTGCTGGTCTTTCAGTATGGCTTCTATGGGAATGGTGGCAGCAGGCACCGTTTGGGCCTGCAAAAAGGGCTCAAATTTGTGGTTGTGGGGGTTGTATTTACTGATGCCATTAAAGGTAGCCAACCAGAAAATGCCCTGCCTGTCTTGGTAAATATTGCGAATCTGGTTATCGCTGAGTGAAAGCTGATTGGTGGGCAGATGCTGGAAATGATAAAAGCGGGCTTCGCCCGTTTGGGCGTAAGTGGAATAGTCCAGTATGCTCACTCCATTCATGGTGCCTGCCCAGATATTGCCCGCCTCGTCTTGCTGCAAGGCCAGTACATTTTCATCTATGGGGCCCTTGTTGCCCTGGTTGGCAGGGAAGCGCACAAATGCAGGCTCGTAAGTGGTATCTGCCAGGGCTTTGCTGCTACATGCCGCTGCAGGCAGCAGGTTGATCCCGCCCCAAAAAGTGCCCATCCAGAGGTT
>RFHT01000458.1 GCA_003696835.1 Bacteroidota bacterium | reverse complement strand
TCTTTCATCGGTGGGGAAGTTCAAAGGTAAATTGATAGTGTTGGAACTTCAATTTAACGCTTTTGCGCTTTCCCACTATTTTTTTGTCATGTACTCAGACGCTTTTTATTAATTTGTTTTTCCTAAAATTCTCCCACTAAAAGCTAAATACTGCAGTGCAGCCAAAATGTCATACAAATTGGATAATTTTGATAACCGCAAAGTAGGCAAGCTCCTCAATACCTTAAATGTTAAAGAGAAAAAACAGTTTTTATGCTGGCTCAAAAGTGAGCTAAGCCCCAAACTGTATAATGTGCAGCAACTGTATGAAATGCTGGTGGAGGGGAAAGCGGCCGAGGAAATTTGGCGTGAACTGTTTCCCGGCAGCAATAAACGTCAAACACCCTTTCAGGATGCCCGCTTTCGCAAGGTAGAAAGCCAATTGGTCGCTTTTCTGGAAGAATTTCTGGCTATTGCCTCTTTCCGAAAATCCAGGTATGCCCGCGACCTGTACTTAGTCAAAGCCCTCAATGAGCGCGATAGCTCTGATCTTTTTGACAAAGAAGTTCGAAAAGTAAAGAGAAAAATTGATAAAAAGTTTCGCTTTGAAAGGGAATATTATTTCATGATGTACCAATTGGAGCTGGAACAACAGGTACAGCTGAACCGGGATCATACCAAACGCAAAGCACCTGCTGCTTCTCTGGGGCATGCACTGGATATTTGGTGGCTGCATGAAAAACTCTGGTTGGCCAACCACGATTTGAATTTCCAAAACATAAAGGACGAGCCTATAGCCACTTTATTTGTAAATGAAATTTTGGAATTGCTCGACCAAGAGCCTCAGTATCAGGGTTATCCACTAGTAGAAATCTATCAGAAGCTGTACCTCCTGCTTCGGAAGGGAGAAGGAGATGCCATCACGGTACAACAATTGATCAGACAACATGCCCACCTCATGGGAAAAAGAGAGTTGAAGGATACGTTTAGCCTGCTGTTCAACTATTATGCCCGTAAAGCAAAAACGTATCAGGAAGGACCTTATACCCTCAATATCCTCTTTGAACTGGTAAAATGGGGCATTGAAGATGAGATCATCTTCACAAATGGGTTTCTTCCCTGGAATTGGTACAAAAACCTGATTACCCTGTGTATTCACCTCGGGAAATTGAAAGAAGCCTATACCTACATTCATGAATTCAAACCCCGCCTTCGAGCTGAAGAACAGGCTGATGCCTTTCGGTTTAATTTGGCCCATTACCATTTTGCCTCTAAGCATTTCCGGAAGGCAATCAAGATGCTGAGCCCCAAATACTCCAATGTGTATTACGAGATGCATGCCCGGCTGCTGATGTGTAAGGCCTGTTACGAGCTTGAGGAAACCGACGGGCTCGAAACCCGCCTTCGCTCCTTAAGGGTGTTTATCAACCGCCAAAAAGCCATCTCGCCCCTATTAAAAAAGGCCTACGTCAATAAAATCAAATTATTTGAAGACTTGCTAAAAGCCTATCGCGTGAAAGATTTTGAGAAGCTGTACCAGAAAATACAACACATCAAACCCCTGAATGCTGATGATTGGTTCCTCGAAAAAATTCAGGCTCACTTATCGCTCTCTCCCTCATAGCCAAACCCAGTACGTTATTTGGCCACCTCGAAGCGGTGAATGACCACCTGGGAGATCAACTCTATGCGTAAAAGGTAGGTATCGGCCTTCAAACGCCGTACGTCCAGCAAAAAGCCGTTGGCAGGAGGGGAGGAAAAATAGCGCTCATCCAGTTTTTCTCCGGCAAGCGTGAATACTGCTACCCCATAAGCATGCTGATCAGAGTCTGGAACAACCCGGATAAAGTCGGTTCCGGGGTTGGGGTACATCAGCAAATCCCGGTTTTCGATAGTCGTTAATGGATTCGCAGGCTTCATTCGGCCCCCTATTTCTTCAATGATGATAATATCTCCCTGCGCCAATACGCTTTGGTGAGCAAAAAGGGTCAGTAAGATGGTAAAATTGAACAGTAGAAGAACAGAAAATAGGGAGTAGTTTGTGGTAGTCATTGCGCGTTGTGTTAAGTAGGTGGGAGATCCAATAAAATGAATTGAGATAGTGCTTGCTCAACAGGCAAGCAGGGTCACATTCGCCAGGTGGAGGCGAAGCACGATAGTAACGTTCCCGGAAAGCAAATTCTCAGGCTGGCTTCTCGCGGAAAGAAGCTGCTTTTGCCACGGTTCAAAGAGGAAATCAATAGGTAAATGTGCCTCGACCTGATGTTGGCAATCAAGCCAGTGAGCTCACATTACACTCACAATGGAAAAATAAATACAAAACCAAACTATCCAAAGTGAGTTTTTTGTCCTTACTCTAAAACTTATGTTTACCCCAAATTTAGGAGCAACTTGTGGTGAAAACCAAACACATAATATTGCATTTGTACCAAAAATGCTCCCCCTACCTCTTCCCCCGCAGCACATACAGCAGCGGCCCCAGCAGGGGGATGAGCACGATGCACATCATCCATTGGAGGCGTTTACCTTCGGGCAGGTCCTGCCTGCCCATCAGGTGGAAGAGGGCATAAATGCCCAGGGCCAGTACCGCCAGGCCCACAACGGGCCATAGGAGGGTCATGACGGAGGAGGTAGTGAGTTCCATTTGCTACAATTTTCGGCAAGTTAGCATTTTCTCTACAATGCTACTACCTTAAACTCGGTGCGCCGGTTTTGGGCCCTGCCGGCCTCATTGTCGTTGGGGGCTACGGGCATGCTTTCACCATAGCCTTTGGCAGTGACACGCCCGGGGTCTATCCCACTGGCAATCAGGTATTCGCGCACGGCATTGGCGCGGTTCTGGCTCAGCAACAGGTTGTCGCTTTCGGCCCCCACATCGTCGGTATGGCCTTGTATTTCCACTTTGAGGCCGGGATTACTTTGCAGAAAATCCAGCAAGACCTTTAGCTCGGCCTGCGAGCTTTCCTTGAGTTCGTATTTGCCCGACTCAAAGAAAATATTGTGCAGCACTACCTGGCTCCCCTCCTGTATGGGCTGTAGCGGGATGGTGATGTCAAAGTAGGTGTCCTCTGCCAGTTGTTTGAGGTAAAAATGCTTGCTGGCAAAGAGGTAGCCGGGAGCTTCGGCAAAGGCTGCATACTCCCGGTCGAGGGGCAGGCTCATGAGAAAACGACCATTGAGGCCATCGGAGCTGATCTGCCGCACGGTATCGCCACTTTCCACATCCACCATGCGTATGAGCGCTTTTACGGGCGCCTGTGTCAGGCTGTCGATCACCGTACCGCGCACAAACGTGGCTTTGTGCGGGCGTATGCGCTCGTCCAGCTCAAACATGTACAGGTCGCTGCCTCCGAAGCCCTCCTCCCGGGTGGAGTTGATGAGGCCGCGATTGCCCTGGGCAGTGACAAAAATGTTGGTTTCATCGCCAGAGGTGTTCAGGGGGTAGCCCAGGTTTTTGGGCGTGCTCCAGCTGCCGTCGTTTTGGCGCTCAGACACAAAGAGGTCTTTGGCCCCAAAGCCGGGGTGAAAGTTGGAAGAAAAGTACAGACTGAGGCCGTCGGCGTGCAAAAAGGGCGAAAACTCCTGCCCGGGCGTATTCACGGGCGGCCCCAGGTTTTGGGGCGTCTGCCATTCGCCTTCTTTATACTCGCTGTACCAAATGTCGGAACTGCCCTGCCCGCCGGGGCGGGTAGAGGTGAAGTAAAGGGTTTTGCCGTCCTGGGAGAGGCAGGGCTGGCTTTCCCAGGCATCGCTGTTTACCTGTGGACCCAGGTTCTGGGGAGCCGACCACTGCTCCCCTTCGCGCACGGCATAGTACAGGTCACAACTGCCCTGCCCGTCGGGCAGGTTGCAGGCCGTGAAAAAGATGATGCGCCCATCCTGGGTGAGAGAAGAGGCCCCTTCATTGCTGGGCGTGTTGATAGGAGGCCCCAGGTTTTTGGCCATTTGCCATTCCCCATCTACATATTCACTGTAATAAAAATCCTCCCCGTAATCGTTCATGGCCCGGTTGAAGCCGCCTACCGCATCCGGGCGGCGGGAGGTAAAGAGCAAGTAGGTGTTGTCGGCATTCAGGTGGGGCAGGTATTCGTCCTGGGGAGAGTTGACTTTGGGACCGAGATTTTGCAGCTCAAAGCGAATGGGGTCCTTGATGGCCACACTGGCAAAGCGGGCATGCCGCAGGTTGAGCTGGGCCTTGTTGCGGTCGCTCTCTTTGCCCCTGCGGCTTTGGAGAAAGCGCTCGTACTGGGGAATGGCCTCCTCGTAATGCCCGGTATAAAAATAGCTCTCTGCCAGAAAAAAGCCGCCGTAGCGGGCCGGGTCTTCTTTGGCAGCAATTTGCAGGTGCTCAACCGCTTCTTCGTAGCGCTTGCGCAAGTACGCATTTACTCCCAGGCGATAATGGGCCAGGGCAAAACGCGGCTCCAGGGCCACGGCCTGCTGATACAGGGCAATGGCCCGGTCGCGGTCGCGGTAACGGGCCTGCTGCTCCCCTTCCAGGAAAAAGGCCAGTGCCTTTTTGGATTTGATGCCGAAATCTTCCGGGCGGGGTTTTTTCTTTTGGGCCGTAGCCGACAGGCACAGGGCCAGGGCCAGCAACAGCAGTAAAAATTTGGGATATACGCTCATAAAATTATAATCTGGATGTTTGCGTGCAGCCAAAAAAATGGGCACAACTTTTGTTTTTATTCATAACGAGGTGAGAAAGTAATCATTGGAGGCAACAATCATTGATTCGTATATTTTTTACCCTGGGCGTGCGTGCACGCCCAATTTTTTTTACCTGAAAATGCGGCCAATACTCAGCTTGATCAGGCGCTTTTCCTCATGGGAAAAACCCACAGATAAGTTGAGGGCAATGCGCTCGTGGAAGGGGATAAAATAAATGCCTGCCCCATAACCTGAATGCCACCTGCGGGAGTATTCGCCATCATGTACAATTTTGCCTACATCCAAAAAGCCCTTGATTCCCATACGAAACGGAATTTTGGTACTTTGGTTACGGGCCAGCTCCACGCGCAGCTCAGAGTTGGCGTAGAGGGCCCCGGTACCGGTGAAGCGGTTTTTGCGATAGCCGCGCAGGTTGCTCTTGTGTCCGAGGTTAAACTGCTTATAAAAGGGAATTTCGCCGTAGCTGTCTTCAAAACCCGCTTTCAGGGCCAGGGTTATGGGCCAGTAATCGCCGCCCAGGGCGGTGTATGACTCCACAAACAGCCTGCTCTGACCATAATTGCTATTGCCGTTGGAGAGTACCAGGCCGTTTTGGTGCTCCAGAAAAAGACGCATGCCTTTTTCTGGGAAGTAGGGGTTGTTGCGAAAGTCCAGGTCCAGGCGGGCCTGAAAGATGAGCAAATTGGTGCGGTCCACGCCCAAAAAATTTCTTTCGCCAAACAAAATGCTGTTGTCGGGGATCTGGGCTTCATTATTTTCATATCGCAACAAAAAGCTGAGGTTGCTTCTCTTCCAAAAGCTAAGGCGCAGGCCTGCACTGCCGCTCACCGACTTGTAGCGGGTGCGGTAGTAGCGTGCGCGGAAGAGGGAGTCATCTTTCACACTTTCATTGCCAAAGCCAAAAAAGCGCAGGTAGCTGTTGGGGTCGGCCCACTGGGCCTGCAGCACGGCATCCCAGTTGCGCAGCACCTGCCTGAAGAGGCCGTCGTACTGAAACTCGAAGCTGCCAGTGGTGGTGTAGGTAAAGCGCAGCCGGTGAGAGCTGCCAAATTCCTCCTTGCCATATCCCTGGCGGATAAAACGCACCCCCAGGGTAGGAATGAGGCCATCGTCGGAGTTGAAGCTGAGAGAAGGGAAGGGATAGTAGCGGTGATAATTGTAGGCCTTGCGGTCGTAGTTGTAAGC
>RFHT01000457.1 GCA_003696835.1 Bacteroidota bacterium | reverse complement strand
GGCACCGACACCAGCGGGTTTTTTCGCTTTTTCTGATTGAGCAAATCATTTTTCAGTATCCTGGCCAGCCAGTATTTCCAGTTGGAGTGGGGAAATTTTTCGCGCACAAAGAGGGCATGCAGCTTGAGGTACAGCTTTTGCAACTCCTCTGCGGGGTCTTCCCCCATGCTGGCTGCTATCCGGGCCAGATCGTCGGTATGCGGCGCAAGCAATCCCCACAAAATCTCTCCTTTCTCGCCATTACTTACATGCCTGTAGCGGTTCAAAAGTTCAAATGCAAGTGCATTTTCTTTGTGTTCCTGATACAGTTCTATCAGCTTCCGAACCGAATAGCGCGCCAGATTTTCCGCCTTGAGCAGCATCAATGCGCTCAATAGCAAACATAAGCCTAAATATTCCACAGCAGATCATTTTTAAGTGAGATATTCTAATAACGCTTGCAATCGGAATTACCGTATGAATTCTTTACTTTTTATTCGCAAATCTTACATCTACCCAAACCATCACTACCCCGCTTTATTCCCACAAGTCCATGATTCCGAATTGCTCGACTTTCCGACTATCAGGCTTACTGGCATACCGCTTTTTCAAAAAACATTTGCCCTAAAGACAAGCCCCACCATAGAAGTGCATGGCCCCTGGCAGAATTTTTGTTAATTTTGTCCTCGTTTTTATCCAAACATTTTCAGGCTTTTAGCAGTAGATACAATACGCCCTGCCGCTAATCGTCTCCTCTTTTATAAATTTGACAACGCTTTCGGCTAAACATACATGCTACAACTCCTCATTGTCCTTTCGCTCATTGCCGCTCTGGATTTCTATGGCTACCAGGCCTTCCGCACCGCCCTGGGTAAAGCCCGCTGGCTCCCCTGGCTCTACTGGGGCTTTCACCTGCTGCTGTATGCAGGCATAGCTGTGCTCATTGCCAATGGACGGGAGACGCCCCGGTGGTTTTTTACCTCTTTCTTTAGCTTTTGGGTGGTGTGCTACCTTCCCAAACTCTTTCTGGCTCTGCCGCTTCTCATAGAAGATGTGGGCCGACTGGCGCGCTGGAGCTGGAGACGCCTTAGCACCAGCCGGGTAGCTCCTCCTGCCGGGGCAGCAGCTGAGCCTGGGCCCGATCTTACAGCCCAAAGCAGCAGCGGCAGCAATAAGATTTCCCGCTCCAAGTTTATCAGTCAGCTTGCCCTGGGCATCGCCAGTGTTCCTTTTGCCGGGACGCTATACGGTGTTACCCTGGGCAAATACGACTACCGCCTGCGCAGGGTGAAAATTCCCATTGCCAACCTCCCCCAGGCATTTGAGGGCTTTACCATCACCCACATTTCCGATATACATACGGGTAGTTTTGACGATAAACGTGCAGTGTGGAGAGGGATCGAAATGGTCAATGAGCAGAATTCCGACCTCATCTTCTTCACCGGCGACCTCATCAATACTTATATTGATGAAGTAAAGGGCTACGAAGATATTTTTTCTTCCCTCACTGCCCCCCAGGGCGTTTTTTCTGTGCTGGGCAATCACGACTACGGCAACTACGCCCAATGGCCCGACGAACGGGCCAAAGCCGACCACTTCAAAAAGGTCATAGATACCCACGGTCAGTTTGGGTGGAACCTGCTCATGAATGAGCATCAGCTCATTCAGCGCGACGGCCACCGCCTGGCCATCATTGGCGTGGAAAACTGGGGGAAAAGCCGCCATTTCCCCAAAAAAGGCGACCTGGCCAAAGCCCTCGACGGCGCCCGGGATGCAGAGGTGAAGCTGTTGTTGAGCCACGACCCTTCCCACTGGGACGCCCAGGTGCGCCCCGAATACAACGACATAGATGTCACCTTCTCCGGGCATACACACGGCTTTCAGTTTGGCGTGGAAATACCGGGCGTAAAGTGGAGCCCGGCCCAGTATATGTATGAGGAATGGGCAGGCCTGTACCAAAAGGAAAATCAATACCTCTACGTCAACCGGGGCTTTGGTTTTCTGGGTTTTGCAGGCCGTGTGGGGATATGGCCAGAAGTCACCGTGATAGAACTCACCCGGGCCTGAATGGGCAGCCCCTATTTGTACCAGCCTCCGGCCTGCAGTTCGTACTGTTCTGCTTCATTTTTAGAAAAAAACCATAACTCCAGTCCGTTGGTAATCAACAGGTGAGGCGCCTGCAGGCCCACATTGTAGCGCGCGATTTGGTGCAGGGTATTTTGTCCCAGCTTCACTTCGGGTGCTTTGCACTCACACAAAATAAAGGGCTTGCCTTCTGCATCAAACACCAGCACATCCAGGCGTTTTTTGAGGCGGTGAAAGCGAATCTCTTTTTCGATGGCAATGAGCGCAGCAGACACCCCTTTTTCATGCAGCAAATAGTGAACGAGCTGCTGCCGCACGAATTCCTCCGGACTCAGCACCAGCCACTTTTTGCGCAGCACATCCCACACGTATTGCTTGCCGTCGCGCTGCTGCCTGCGCAGGGGGTAGGGTGGAAAAGCAAATTGCATGCAGCAAAATACTCATTTGGCTACACATAATAAAAAAGACCTTTGCCTGCATGGCATTTCAATTGTCGAATTGTTCGTATCTTTAGCCCATGATCATTTATAGCATAACCGTAAGTGTAGAAGCGCCCATTGCCCGGCAATGGCTCCACTGGATGCAGCAGGAGCATATACCCGAGGTCATGGCTACGGGCTACTTTCTGGAGAGCAGCATGCAGCAATTGCTGGAGCCCGCTCCACAGGAAGGCACCCACACCTACAACATCCAATATACCTGCCGCGATCTTGAAACGTTTCAAAAATATGAGCAGACCGAGGCCGACCGCCTGCGGAAGGAGCACGCATCCAAATTCGGAGAGCAGGTCGTAGCCTTTCGCACCCTGCTCAAAAAACTACCTGTATCATGAACAATTTGTCCCTGCATATTTTATGGATACTCCTGACTGTGTGCGGGAGTGCAATGAGCTGCAAGAGCAGCCAAAAAACCGGCGTCACCCCTGCTGCCGAAGGAGAACCCATTGCCTTTGAGGTGCTGGATGAAGGCGCCTACTGTGGTGTGAATGAGCAAAAGCAAGTGCTCATTCGCTCGGCCGCAGCCTGGCAGCAACTATGGCAGGACCTGCATGCAGGCCAGACAGGGGGGGCTGAACTGCCTGAAGTAAATTTTGATGAAAAGTGGGTCATTGCCTGCTTTATGGGCAGCCGAAACTCGGGCGGCTACCGCGTGCAGCTGCGCAATGTATGGCGCCAGGCCGACCACATTGCCGTCAGCCTTACCCACGAGGCGCCTGGGAAAAACTGCATGGCCACCATGGCCATTACACAACCCTACATACTGGTGGTTATAGACCGCCAGCCCGTAGATAAGATACAGTTTGATATTCAGGAAGTAAAAGTGGATTGTTAAGATGAATGCCAAATGAGCCTTTGCGCTCCTACGGTATCCGAAACCTTTTATGTATATTAGCGGTGTTTTATGTACAACATCCCTACCCTCAACCGGTTGCTCCTGTATGCCCTGCAATACTGCCTGTTGTCAGCCTGTCTGGGAGGGATGTGTATCCGGGCTCAGGATTTTGATCATTACACCCGCCTTACCAGCCGCTCCCCCCTGCCAACTGAGCTGCTCAACAGCCGGGTGAACCCCCACAGGCAGGCCCTGCTGCATAGCAGTGGCAGGTTGGGGAGGAAGGGTACCCGCAAAGATACAGCCGCATTTTATGCAGAACGTGCCTATTACATCAGGCAGTTGATGCTCAGTGGTAAAGTATTGTTTAATGACCCTGTGGGCACCTACCTCAATGAGGTGGCCGACAACATTCTGCAACAGCAACCTCAACTGCGAAAAAAGCTGCATTTTTTCGTGGTAAAATCTCCTTCAGTAAATGCGTTCGCCACCAGTAACGGCCTCATATTTGTTAATATGGGTCTGCTGGCCAAGCTCCAAAGTGAGGCCCAGCTTGCCTTTGTGCTGTGCCATGAAATCAGCCATTTTGTTCAAAAACATCCCCTGGACATTTTTTTGGAATCCAGGGCGCTGGAAAAAGACGCCAATTCGCTTTTCAGGGAGCTCAGTGTAGAGGAAGTGTTGCTGGCCCAAAGCAACTACACCCGTGAAAAAGAACAGGAAGCCGACCAGGGTGGCCTGCAGCTATACCTCGCATCGCCTTACAGCCTGGCCGCCATTGAGCAAGCCTTTGATTTGCTGGAGAATGCCCACCACCCTTTTGCCGACCTCCCTTTTGACGGCAGGGTGCTGGGCGCACCGCCCCAGCTGCTTGCTGCCCCCTACTGGCCCGGGGAGCTCAAAGACTCCCCTGGCCACCAGCCTTCGGCCCGCTACAACACCCACCCGGTGCCTGACGAAAGGAAAAAGCACATCCTCAGCCAGATACCCCCTGCCCCCGACAGTGGGCGCCACCTTTATCTGCTCGGGCAGGAGCGCTTTCGCCAGGTGCGCAAAATTTGCCGCTTTGAACTGTGCTTTCTCTACCTGCTCGAACAGCAATACGAAACCGCCATTTATCACACCTTCCTGCTGCTCAAAACCCACCCCCAAAGTAAATACCTCAAAAAAATGATGGGCCATGCCCTCTATGCCCTTACCAAATATGCCAATGCCGGCAAGTTCTGGGATGTACATACTCCCTATGACGAAGCCGCAGGCTATGCCAGGCAGCTCCACTATTTCCTGGAAACTATTCAGGGAGAAACCCTCAACGCCCTGGCCATTGTGTACCATGCTCAGCTGTTTCGGGCTACCCCTGCCGATAAAGAAATCTGCCTCATGCTGGAAGACCTCATGCTGGATTTTGGGGCCAGCTATGTGCCCGATTCCTCCTCCTTCCTCCTGCTGCTCCAAGGGAGCGGAGAAGAAGCAATGGCCGAAAAAGGGGGAAGTGAAGAAGCAGCCGGAAACCTGCTGTTACAATATGCCGGCACCGACAGTGCATTCCGCGCTTTGTTTATTCAAAAAATAAAAGAAGCTCATCGCGACATACCTCCAAAACCACAAGCCCTCAGCCCGAAGCTCAAAGAAAAAATGGCGGTGAAAGGCATAAAACTGGGACTGGAAAAAGTCGTTTTTGTCAACCCCTACTACCAGCAGCTCGACACCCGCAACAAAAAGCGGCCCTCCCCTCTCCAGGCCGAACTCAAAGAAGCCGAATACATTCGGCAGCTTCAGCTGCACGCCCAACAGTTGGGGCTGCAGTACAGCATGCTCAGTACCCAAACACTGGGGGCCGACGACACCGGTCTCTTCAACGACCTGTGTTTGCTGGATGAATGGATGGAAGAACAGGTGCGAAACGAGGAGGTAAAAATGGTGAGTATCAACCACGGGGAGGTACAGCACCTGGCCAGCAAATACGGCACTCCCTACTTTGTGTGGACCAGTGCCGTCTCCCTTACCCGCCCTCGCCCGGGTAAAGTACTCGTCATTTCTGCGGGCTTGCTGCTGCCCCTCATGCTACCCTATTCCATCTATTACGCCACCACCCCGGTACACCATAGTCTTTACTATACCGTGGTGTATGACATACAGTCGGGTGATTTGCTGCTACAATATCCCAAACTCATACGCATGAAAGACAGAGGCGACGTGATGCATGCTGCTATATACGATTTGCTGCTACAGATGAAAACCGCCCCATGAACACTTTTTACGCCCTGCTGATTGCTTGCTTGTTTGTGCTTCCCCTGTACGCACAGGTGCCCGGCTATACGGGTAAAAGACAACTGCTGGTGGCCGATATACATTTGTTTCCCGCCATCCGCTTCAGCAAGCTGAAGGATGGCATGCTGCCGGTAAACCTGCGCTTGGGGCTGAGTCATGAATATGTGCTTTCCCGCCGGTTTTCGGCCAGCTTTACGGCCTCTTATATACAGTCGGGTTTTGATTATGAGCGAAACGGCGGCCAAATCAGTGGCAAAGGCCGCATAAGTGGCTACGCCCTGGGGCTGGGCTTTCGCATGTACAGTTTCAGGCGGGTAGGGAATATCGCCCCACTGGGGCCCTTTCAGCAGCTGGAGCTGCTGTACCTGGGGCATGGCATGCGCGATACCGACCGCCTCTTTTACCCCGACGGGCGGAGGAAACTCGCCCGCTTCCGGGACATGGGCCTGGTGTTTACCCTGGGCAATCAGCGCATCATTCATCCCCGCATCAGCTACAAGCTGGCCGTGCAGGTGGGCACTGTACTGGGGCTCTTTGACCATCGCGGTACACAGGACGAGCAGTATCTCAAAGAAGTGGCCACCGACCGGCTGCAGGGCTACTTTTTCCTCAATTTCCACGCAGGTATTGGGGTGTTGTTGTTTTAGAGGGAGAATGTTCTTCTTAAAG
>RFHT01000456.1 GCA_003696835.1 Bacteroidota bacterium | reverse complement strand
GGCGAAGCGCGTTTCCTGCGTGCACACTACCACTTTGAGGCGTATCGCATGTGGAAAAACGTACCCTTCTACGACGAAACCGATACTGATTTCAGAAAGCCCAACAACGAGGACATCATTCCCCGTATCAAGGCCGACCTGGAAGCTGCAGCCAACCTCCTGCCCCCCTCTCAGGCACAAATTGGCCGGGTAACCAGTTGGACGGCCAAGGCCTATCTCGGGCGTGTACTCATGCATGTAGGGGATTTCTCCGCGGCCAAGTCCGTACTGGATGACGTGGTGAACAATGGGCCCTATTCACTCGAAGACTGCTTCCACCACGTGTTTGATGTGGACCACGACAATGGCCCCGAAACTGTGCTGGCTTATCAGGCTTCTTCCAACGATGGCGACGGTGGCGGTGCCAACGGCAACCGCAACGACCGCCTCAACTTCCCCCACGGCGGTAGCCCCTTTGGCTGCTGTGGCTTCCACCAGCCTTCACAAAACCTCGTCAATGCCTTTAAGGTGGATGCCGACGGCTTGCCCCTGCTCGACGGCTCCTGGAACAACTCCGACCTTACAGCTGATGACTTTGTGGACCCGCGTCTGGACTGGACCGTGGGCCGCGACGGCGTACCTTTCCTCGACTGGGGCCCGCACGCTCCCGGATGGATACGCGACCGCGCCTGGGCAGGTCCTTACAGCCCCAAGAAAAACATTTATGAAAAAGCCAGTGGTGCAGGTAGTACGGTGGGCTGGGCCAGCTACCAGCTGCATTCTATGAACCTCCACCTGCTGCGCTATGCCGACGTCATTCTCATGCTGGCCGAAGCCGAAGTGGCAGTGGGCACGCTCGAACGGGCACGCGAACTGGTGAACATGGTACGCTCTCGTGCCGGCGCCTGTGCGCAGGGACCTGATGGGGTAGCCATAGAAACCACCATAGATGACCCCGCCATTACCTGGGCCAAGTACAAAGTAAGTACCTATCCCGCAGGCCATGCGGCATTCGCCTCCCAGGCCAGCGCCCGCGATGCTGTGCGCATGGAGCGCCGCCTCGAGCTCGCCATGGAAGGCCACCGTTTCTTCGACCTCAGAAGATGGGGCATTGCCAAAGAAGTGTTGAATAACTATATTGCAGTCGAAAAAACCCGGCGGAATTACCTCACAGGGGCCAGCCCTTACGAAGACCGCCACAACCTCTACCCCCTGCCTACTGTTCAGATCGAACTCAGTACAGTGGATGGTGAACTCCGGCTGGTTCAAAACCCCGGATGGTAACGGATTTAGTTTTATGTGATTATAGATTTGGTTTTTCGGAAGAGGTAGCAGTGCTACCTCTTCTTATTTTTGTGTATCTTTAAGCCTGTATTCCCATATTTGCTTGCTACTATGAAGCGCATACAGCCCTTTTTATTTTTTCTTTTATTCCTGGCAGCTGCCTGTTCTTCCCCTCATCAGTCATCCGGCACGGAACAACCCCTGTTTGTATTGATGAACGAAAAAGAAACCGGCCTGCACTTTGTCAACCAGGTAGAAGACCAAAAAGACTTCAACATCCTCACTTACCGCAATTTCTACAACGGGGGAGGAGTAGCCCTGGGGGATGTAAACCATGACGGCCTGCCCGACCTCTATTTTACGGCCAATATGGGCCCCAACAAGCTCTTCCTCAACCGGGGCAACTGGCAGTTTGAAGATGTTACGGCCCAGGCCGGCGTAGCCGGCAGCAGGGCCTGGAGCACGGGCGTGACCATGGTGGACGTCAATGCCGATGGCTGGCTGGATATTTACGTGTGCAACTCAGGCGATATTGCCGGAGCCAACAAGGAAAACGAACTCTTTATCAACCAGGGAGTTACAGGCGCTACCGAAAGCGACGTCCCTACCTTCATAGAAGCGGCCAAAGCATGGGGACTCAACAATGAGGGATTTTCCACCCACGCTTCTTTTTTCGACTATGACGGCGATGGCGACCTGGATTGTTATTTACTCAACAACAGCTTCAGAAGTCCCGACAGGATTGAATTTTACCAAAAAACCCGCGATCAGGTGGATACGGAAGGGGGGGATAAATTATTCCGAAACGAAGGCGACCACTTCAGCGATGTAAGCCTGGAAGCCGGCATTTATACCAGCGACATCGGTTTTGGTTTGGGCGTGTCGGTCAGCGATCTCAACGGCGATATGTGGCCCGACATCTACGTGAGCAATGATTTCTGGGAACGAGATTACCTCTACATTAACCAGGGCGACGGCACCTTTTCCGAAGAACTTTCCCAGCGCACCGACCTCTGCTCGCTCTCCAGCATGGGCGCCGATATAGCCGACCTCAACAACGACGGGGCCCCCGAAATTTTTACCACCGACATGCTGCCCGGCGACAATTTCCGCCTCAAAACCATGACCCAGTTTGCCCCTTTTTACCTCGAAAGTTTTAAGAAAAAGGCCGACTATCACCATCAGATTTTGCAAAACTGCCTGCACCTCAACGATGGCAGTGCGCATTTTCAGGAAATTGCCCAGCTGGTCGGCGTCGCTGCCACCGACTGGAGCTGGGGCGCCCTGCTTTTCGACTTTGACAATGACGGCTGGAAGGATATTTTTGTGAGCAATGGCATCCGCAAAGACCTCACCGACCTGGACTTTGTGGACTTTATCTCCGACCGCTCGGCCAACTCCAAAGTGCGCGAGCTGGTAACGGAAACCCGCCGTGCCGATTTTCGCGATTTTTTGCCCTACATGCCTGAGACTAAAGTGGCCAATTATGCCCTCAGAAACCAGGGAGACCTGCTGTTTGTCAACGAGGCGGCCGCTTTAGGGCTGGCGGCTCCTTCCTTCAGCAATGGGGCGGCCTATGGCGACCTTGACCTGGATGGCGACCTGGACCTGGTGATCAACAATGTAAACATGCCAGCCTTTCTGTACCAAAACCGACTGAATGAACGCAACAGCTCCGGCTTTCTGGCCGTCAGTTTTAAGGGGGAAGGCGCCAATCCTCTGGGCATTGGAGCTCGGGTGAGCATCTATGCGGGCGGCCGGCAGCAGCAGCAGCAACACTACATGACCCGCGGCTTTGAAAGCTCGGTGCCACCGGGGCTGGTGTTTGGCACGGGAAGCAGGCAGCAAGTGGACTCCCTGGTGGTGGTTTGGCCCGACAGGCGCATGCAAAAACTGGGGCCTCTGCCCACCAACCAACGCATTGAACTGGTGCAGGCAGATGCAAAGGAAAGGTTTCGTCCCACACCACAGGAAACTGATCCCCTCTTTGCAGAAGAAACTGCCCGAAGGCTTCCGCCGGAAGCCCGGCATGTGGAAAATGTCTTTAACGATTTTGACCACGAGCCCCTGCTGCCGCGCATGCTCTCCACCGAAGGCCCCAACATACTCACAGGGGATGTAAATGGCGACCAACTGGAGGATTTTGTTTTGTTGCAGGCAGCCGGGCAGCCCAATCAGTTGTTTCTGCAAACTGCTGCTGGCAACTTCCGCCTGCAGGAACAGGCCGTTTTCCTACAGGACCAGGAGCAGGAAAGCACCTGCGGGGCCTTGTTTGACGCCGATGGCGACGGAGATTTGGACCTGATGATCGGCAATGGAGGCAACGAATACCAGAAGGGCTTCGAGCATTTCCTTATCCAGTACTATGTGAATGATGGCAAGGGGAATTTTTATCGCGACAACCGCAAAACCCCCGCTCTGGGGGGCAATTTTTCCTGTGTGGTACCCGGCGACCTGGATGCCGACGGCGACCTGGATGTCTTTATAGGCGGCAGGGCCATTCCCGGCAATTATGGCCTGGTACCTGCCAGCTTTTTGCTGCTCAACAACGGAGACGGCAGCTGGACCAACATCACCGATCAAACCATTGGCACCCTGGGCATGGTGACGGCTGCCAGCTGGAGCGATACCGATGCCGACGGCGACCAGGACCTCTTGCTCGTAGGCGACTGGATGCCGGTTACCATCTTGCTCAATGAAGGGGGAAAGCTGGCAAAAAAGGTGAGTATAGCAGGTAGTGAAGGCTGGTGGACAGCCCTACAGCCCGCCGACCTGGACCAGGATGGCGACCCGGACTTTGTGCTGGGAAACTGGGGCCTGAATACCAAATTTAAGGCCAGCAGAGAAAAGCCCCTGCGCATGTATGTGAAAGATTTTGACCAAAACGGCAAATCGGACATCCTGCTGGATTGGTATCCGCCGGAGGAAAGCACCTCTTATCCTTTTGCCGGAAAAATGGACCTCACCCGGCAGTTGCCCCACCTCAAGAAGGAGGCCCTCAAATACGAAGCCTATGCCCGCAAAAGGTACGAGGACCTCTTTTCGCCTGATGAGCGCCAGCAGGCGCTGCAGTGGAAGGCATCCTATCTGCAAACAGCTGTGTTGTGGAATGAAGGTGGCAGCTTTCAGCTGCAGGCTTTGCCCATTGAAGCCCAGTTTGCCCCGGTTTTTGCCATTATGGCTGCCGATTTTAATGCCGACCAACTCCCCGATCTCTTTCTGGGAGGAAATTTCTTCGGTCTTAAACCCGAAGTAGGCCGCCACGCTGCCAATAAGGGCCTGTGCCTCATCAACCAGGGAAACAGGCGCTTTACTGCCTTGTCTCACCAGCAAAGCGGGCTATACATACAGGGGGAAATGCGCGACGCCCGTCCCCTGAAAAAGCCAGATGGCAGCTTTGCATACTTGCTGGGCATCAACAACGCTCCCCTCAGGTACTTCAGCCTTCGAAAATAGGGGCAGGTGGCATGCAAATTGGGGGCCGTATGTATCCTTATGGTGGAAAAAGCGTTACTTCTGCAAATATTTCGTTAATTTCGCTCATACCGAAAAATAGTATATCCTCACATGAAACGACAACCCATTACCCACCTCCTTTTGATCAGCATTTTGGGCCTGATGATGAGTGCCTGCCAGAAAGGAAATGTAGAAATGGACAATGCCGGAGATCAAACCCTGGAAGTGACCGTGGACGAACTGACTTATACCATGAAGCCGGGCGACTACCAAAAGCTTGAGCTCAAGCCGGGTACCCATCGCATCATCATCAAGGATGAAGATGGTAAGACCATAGAAGAAGCCACCTTTCAGGTCAAAGAGGGGGGGCTGCTCAACCTGGCCCGTAAGGACTATTACATCTGGACCGACCTCTATGGCGATCCTTCGCTTAAGGCCGAAAAACTCAAAGAGGACTGGCACAAAATCGGGGATAAAAGCTACTATGGAGAATTCACCAGAATAGAGCCCGAAAATATTTATGTGGAAAAAACCTGGGACTACGGCCTGGAGGAGGACTTTCCCACCGACCTGATCGGGCTGCAACTCACCAGGGAAAAATACATGATCAAAAGCAAGCTCTTTCGGGAGAAGGACCTCATAGAAGCCTATAATGCCCTGGCCAGGCAAAGTAGTCAATAGAATTTGTTTGCCCATCACTCATGATCTTCCCATTTATGGAATCCAGATCCAAATTTTTTCCGCTCAAATCAGGTCAATGTCACATATACCCCGACCGCATTGAGATTATTTCGGATCACGCGCTGGGGCGTTTGCTGGCCAAAAGGGGCATACAGCGGGTAGCAGTTATCTATCTGCTCTGGTTATTGGCTTTTTCTGTGGCTATATGGGTTTCTTTTTTTATAGAAAATTACTTTCTGGTGGTCTTTTTTTCCATTGCCTGGCTGTTTTGCCTGTATGCGATGTGGCGAAACCGCAGGGTGTCCACCGCTTCGGTCATTGACCGCAAACACATACGGAAGGTTACCTACCAGGAAGCTATACCCGGCACGGCCCGGGCCTCATTCACCATTTATTTCCAGCCCGGCAAGCAACTGCTGCAGCGCAAAATCTTGTTGCCCAGCATATTGCAAAACGGTCAGATGGTGGCCCAGTCGGCTTATTACATGTTGAAGGATGAAGGATTAATAAAACCCTAAACATGCTACTTGCCAATAGTGCACAAATACGCGAAGCCGACCGCATACAAATAGAAGAGAAGGGCCTGCCAGGCGTGGTGCTCATGGAGTCGGCAGGCAGGCAGGCGGCCCTGCGGCTAATGAGCCTGTATCCCGGCAGGCAGGAGGTACTCATTCTGGCCGGGCCGGGCAACAATGGGGGAGACGGGCTGGTCATGGCCCGCTACCTGCACCTGGCAGGCAGGCGGGTACAGGTGCTGCTCTCACACGATGCCGACCGTTACCAGGGCGATGCTTTGCTGAATTACCGCCTGTTGCGCCAACTGCCGGTGCCGGTGGGGCTATACAGCAGGCAGGAAGCCGAAAGTTGCCTGGGCCAGTTTGCCGGGCAGCCCCTGCTGGTGGATGCCCTGCTGGGTACGGGCATACAGTCGGCCCTGCGGCCGCCCATCAGCGAAATCATTGAATTTTTTCGCCAGCGACAGCTCGAATGTATAGCCATAGATCTGCCCAGTGGGCTGAATGCCGACACGGGCGAAGTCATGAATGACGTTATTCCGGCCCGGCATACTTTTACCTTCCAACTGCCCAAAATTTGTCATTACCTCACGCCCGCAGCCAATGCATGCGGCCAAATCCATACCTTCGACATCGGGATATGGCCACAGGTGGTTGAGCAGCTGGGCATCAAGCGCAGGCTGGTGACAGACGAATTTGTGCGGGCTCACCCTCCAAAACGACCATCAGATGCCCACAAGGGGCATTTTGGGCATGTTTTGGTCATAGGGGGAAGCCGGCAGTTTGCCGGGGCGCCGGCCATGGCGGCCTTTGCCTGCGTACACGCAGGCGCGGGCCTGTGCACAGCGGCAGTACCCGCGGGCTGCTCCGCTCCCTGCTACCAGCTGTGCCCCGAAGTAATGTGTGCCGAAGTGGGCGCTGAGGGCCACTTTACCCTGGGGGCCATAGAGCAGTTGCTGCCCCTGATGGAGGGCAAGTCGGCAGTGGTGCTGGGGCCGGGTCTGGGTACCCATCCTGAAACGGCCGACTTTTTTGCCCAGTTGATTCCCCACATATCCCTCCCCCTCATACTGGATGCCGACGGCCTCAACCTGCTGGCCCGGCAGCCGGGCCTTTGGAAGCACCTTCCTTCGCCTGCCATTCTTACGCCTCACCCTGGCGAAATGGCCCGTCTTTGCCAGGTGGAGCGCATCACCCACCGGCGGCTGGAGTATGCCGAATCGCTGGCCAAAGAGCGTCAGGTGGTGGTGGTGCTTAAAGGGGCGGGCACGCTCACGGCCCTACCTGATGGAAACACCTTTGTGAACACCTCCGGCAATCCTGGTATGGCCACCGGTGGCTCCGGAGATGTGCTCACCGGCATCATTGCCGCCCTGCTGGGGCAAGGATATGCCCCCGCGGTGGCAGCACCTATGGGGGTGTACCTGCACGGCAAAACCGGCGATGCCGTAGCTGCGGTGAAAGGCCAGCCCGGGCTTACGGCCACGGACATTGGCCGGGCCCTGGGCCAGGTATGGTTGGAATTGTTGAAATAACCTTTTTGCTGGCACCTCCGTAAGCAAGGCAAAACCCCGCTTATGCGCAATCAACTCCTCAAATATCTTCAGGAACTCGTGCAGGCGCAGGTCATTTCTGATCAAACTGCCGAGGACATTCAACAGTATTTTGCCCGCAAACAACAGGCTTCCCCCAATCGCAGCATGATGGTTTTTGGCATATTGGGCGCCCTGTTTGTAGGCCTGGGCATACTGCTGATTCTCGCCCACAACTGGGACCATTTTTCGCGCGCCACCAAAACGGTGATTGCTTTTGTGCCCTTGCTGGCGGGCCAGTTGGCCTGTGGCTGGACGCTGCTGAAACACCCCCAAAGCGCCAGCTGGCGCGAGGGCAGCAGCACCTTTCTCTTTCTGGCTATTGGCAGTTGCATTTCTCTCATCAGCCAGATCTACAACATTTCCGGCAGCATGAGTAGTTTTGTGCTTTGCTGGATGCTGCTGGGCCTGCCGCTGGTATATGTGATGCGTTCGGGTATGAGCTCCCTTTTTTTTCTCACGGGCGTTACCTTTTATGGATGGGAAGTGGGCTATAACTTCTCGGGTGGTCATGCTCCCTGGCTGTACCTGCTGCTGCTGGCCCTGGCGCTGCCCTTTTACATACAGTTGCTTCGCAAACGCCCCAACAGCAATTTTACTTACTTCCATCACTGGCTGCTTGCCCTTTCGGTGGTGATCGTTCTGGGCAGCTTCTCCGGCAGCCAGGACCACTGGATGTTTGTGGCTTACTTTGCGCTCTTTGCGCTGCTGTACCTCTACGGGCAGACTGCGTTTTTCGAGCAGGCGAAAATGGTTTACAATGCCCCCAGGCTGCTGGGCAGTCTGGGCAGCGTAGTACTGATGTTTATTTTCAGCTTTTACGATATGTGGAAGGATGTGCTGGGCGATCAGGAATGGCTGTTTCCCCTTCAGCGGGATGTGTGGATTGCCTTGCTGCTGAGCCTGGCTGCTGCAGGTCTGTACTTCTGGCTGCGGCGCCGGGCAGCAGAGAACTGGGAGCCCAACCCCATGAGCTGGATGCTGTTTTTCTTTATTCCCACCTTCGTACTAGGACATTTTCTGCCGGTAGTGGCTACTATTGTGATGAATTTGGCCATTTTTCTGCTGGGGATATACGAAATACGGGAAGGCGCCCGTGACCGAGAGCTGGGCACCCTCAACTTTGGACTTTTGCTCATTTCTGCCCTCATCGTATGCCGCTTTTTCGATACCGACATCAGCTTTGTGCTCAGGGGCATCCTCTTTGTGCTCATTGGTGCTGGTTTTTTCGTAGCCAATTACCGCATGCTGAAAGCCAAAAAGTCTTCCAATCCTTCAACAGAACAACAACATGACCCGCAATAACCTCATATTCGTGGCTTTTGCCGCCATGGTCCTTCTCCAGCTGTTTGTTCCCGCTTATATGATTGTGGAGCAGGAGAACGTCATCAAAAAGGGCAAGGCCTTCAAATTCCGAACGGCTCCCATAGACCCCTCCGACCCCTTCCGGGGCAAGTACATTACCCTCTCCTTTGAGGATGACCGCCTGCTTACTGCCGACTGGCAGGCGTGGGAAGCCCATGAGGATGCCGAAGTGTACCTCGAGCTGGAAACCGACTCTGCGGGCTTTGCCCGCATCCGGCAGGTACACCTCAGTCCTCCTGCACACACCCAGGATTACTTCAGGGCCACCCTGTACAATGTATATGAAGCGCATCAGCATCCCGGCATGGGCTACCTGCATTTCCGCTTTCCCTTTAACCGCTTTTACATGGAAGAATCCAAAGCCGGACCCGCTGAGCAGCTATACCGTGAGGCGGGCAGGCAGCCGGACTCCACCGAAGTGTATGCCGTGGTGTATGTACGTTCAGGCAAAGCCGTGGTGGCCGAAGTCATGCTCAATGGACTTCCCATCAAAGAGGCTGTAGCCGCTCAGCAGAAGGAAGAGTAGGGTAGGGGGGAAATGAAGAAGAGGAAAGGCGAGCCCCTGATGCCATATTTGATACAAGTTTTGCCTATTGTTCCCCCAGGTAGCGCTGCACTTCCTCCACCGCTATACCGAAAAAGCCGGCAATCTGCTCAGAGGAAATACCTGCCTTGTGCATATTGAGGATGGCCGTCCGCTTCTCTGCCTCGGCTTTTGCTCTGGCTTCCGCTTCGGCTTTGGCCTTTTCCGCCTTAGCCTCGGCTTTGGCTATGGCCCGCTTTGCAGCCCGGGTTTTGGCTACGAGCTGCTTGCGGATCTCTTCCAACTTTTCCCTGGCCAGCTCTTCGGCCTGCTTTACACCCAGTTGGTAGAGGTAGTCTTCTTCTATGTTGATATGGATGGGCATCTTATTGGATATT
>RFHT01000455.1 GCA_003696835.1 Bacteroidota bacterium | reverse complement strand
GGGATCGAAACGCATAGAACATAAATAGCACAATGATAAAAATACAAATTAGTATATTATCCCGAAAATACTTGCAAGATACGTGTAAACAGTAGCCCAAAGGGTTTGTTCGTATAGCGTATCGAAATCCTCTATAGGTGCTACAATTAGCTTGCGGATTCGAACCGGCCATATCGTCATTTTGCTTTGAATTTCACATAGGGGTAGAGGAAGGTTGCTCGCAAAGACGCAAAGGCGCAAAGGAGGTTGCTTGCTCTTTGCGCCTTTGCATACTATTCTCAGGGGGAGCATGTTGAAAATAGCATCAACTGAATTGTATGGAAGAAAGTTGCGAGAAAATCCAGCATCTAAGCTAACTCCCTCACTCAAGCAGCGGTTTGAGTGAGGAGAAAATAGTAAAGTCGAGCTTAGGGGTCCAGGTTTTCAAACTCACCGGCATCTTCCGCAGCAGGCCCTTCTTCTGTTTCCCCATCCGGTTTTTTTCGGAAGTCAATGGTTTTGAGCTCGCCAATTTTGGGGATGATCTGGATGAGAAATCGCTGGTTGTTGCGCTCCACCTGCAGGTCGCGCCCCACTCCGCCGGTGCCACTGCCAGAGATGATGACCTCGCAGCGGTTGGGGTCAAACTCTATACCCTGCTCGTCCCACAGGCGCCAAAGGGCCAGTGCCCGCTCGTAGCTCAATTCATAGTTGCGGGTATAGGCATCGCGCGAGGCCATGCCTTCAATGACGAGCAGGTACTTGATGTTGTCGTCGCGCTCGAGGCTGTCCACGAGGCGCTCCAGGGCTTTACCTGCATTGAGCAGCATATCTTTATAGCTGGCATTGATGGCGCTCTGGCCCTTGGCAAACTGCACCTGTGAGCGCAGCACGTGCCGTTTGTATGCCGGCTGATATACGAAGTACTTGGGGTCGAGTCGCTTGATGGCCTCTTCTATTTCCTTGAGCTTTTTGTACTCTTCTTCCATGACCAGCAAACGGGCGCGCTCATCATTCAGCTCCTGAATGAGGGTACTGGCCATCATCTCCTCCTCGCTCAGGCGTCGCTTGAGTTCTTCCAGGGCCAGGCTTTGCTTGTCCAGCTCCAGGCTGCGCACGCGCAGCTCGGTGGCGGTTTCCTCCAGGTCGAGTTGTTTGACTTTGAACATTTTGTAGGCAAAGACAAACAATGCCAGGGTAATGATGAAGAGGGCTGTCATGAGGTCGGCATAGCTCACCCAAAACAGCCTTCCGGAATCTTGTTGTCTCATCCTGCAAATGTGTTAAGTAAAAAAACCACGCCACCAATGATCCCCAGTATGAAAGCCACTGAACCGGCCGTAACAAACAATTTAAACCCAAATGACTGGGTGAAGTTGTCATCCTGCCTGGCCAGCAATTTCTGGAGGTTGTCGTTCATCTGCTGCATTTGCTGAGCCAGTTGCTGGTTAGTTGCCGCATCTTTGCCCAGTTGGTCGAGCAGTTTGGCATTGATTTCGGCATTCTTGCGGTGAACGCCGTTTACGCTCTGGCGTATGCTATCGAGGTCCTGGTTGAGGGTATCGACAAAGTTACGGCTGGCGTCGTTGTCAAGCTGAGAAAGGTACTGGTCCATCTTCACGTAGGCGGCTTTGGTGCTTCGCTCAATGGCGGCAATATTTTCCTGCACCAGGGCCGCAATTTGCCGGTCGGTCTGCTGGAAGTGGCTGCCCAGCTTGCGGCTGAAGTTTTCGGCCTTTTCGACGTAGGCATCTATGTAGGCCACCTGTTTTTCGATCAGGCCATTGTTGCTCTGTATGAAGTGGCCCATGCCATTGATGCCCTTTTCTATGGTGCGTATTTGCTGGAATACCTCTTTGAGCTCTCCAAAGAGCTCCAGGGTTTCTTTCAGGGAAGCCTTTACATTGTCCTGATAATTGACAAAGCTTTCATTAAACGCCTGGAGGTTTTCTCTCAGGGTAGAAATGGGCGTTTCACTGTGCTTTTTCAGGGCGGGCAGAATATGGGTACGCAAAAAAGTGAAGTAGTCATATTGGGCCCGGTCGCGCATCTTTTTGCGCTCTTTGAAGAGGTGGTTGGAGCGTATGGTCAGGGCCAGTCCATTGGCACTGCCCACCATGCCAATGAGCACGCCCCCGATGAAGGACTGTATGGCTGCATCGCTTACGCCTACCATAGAAATTTTTACCAGGCCGATGATCACCCCGGCAAAGGTGCACAGCAAGCCAATGTAGAGCGGCAGGGCAATACCCGACTCTATGGCCTTCTCAGCCGACTCGTCCTTGTGGGCCGCGATTTCTTTGAGCACATCAAAATCAGCTTCACCCTTGTTTTTTTGAAGGTAGGCATTGGTATGGTGCACAATTTCCCGGAATTCGGGACTAAAATGGCGGTCTTCCTCAATTACATTCAGGGCAGGCAGCTGCCCGGCAGGCGGGCCCTCTGCCTGGGCAAGGGGAACGGGTGTGGTTTTCAGGCTACGGGCATCGGGATAAATATTCGCCAGTTGGTTAATGCCTGAATTGTTTCGCATAAATACATAGAATTGCACCAATACAATGATGGCTACAATTCCCAATTCAATCAGAAATAAGGAATCCATATATGATAGATTAGGTGAAAAACCGTCAGACGGGCAGGAAAATCGCTTTGGCAGGTATTGAGGTAAAAGCGATTGGCATTGGGTGTAGGTTTTCAGAACGTAGAAAGGGCGATTTTGTTACACCTTTTTCTGGCCCGTGCATGTAATGTGATGCAGGATACAGGTGGCAGGATGCAGGTGACAGGATGCAGGTGGCAGGATGCAGGATGCAGGCTGGAACGCAGTGGAAGTCCCATAGGGGATCGGAGCGCAGCGGAGACTCCTTTAAGGAGATACAAGTCGAAGATGCCTTTAAGGGGTAGTAGTATATCTTGAATCCGGAATTGTCATCCTCAAACTTTGCCCCTGCTGGCTCCGTGCCCTCCTTTGTGGCTAATCAGCAAGCGTGCCCCCTGGATACTCTCTCAGGGCACTTCTACTACGTCCAGTATTTTGCTGATGATTTGCTCGGAGGTTACATTTTCGGCTTCGGCTTCGTAGGTAAGGCCAATGCGGTGGCGCAATACATCATAACAGACGGCCCTTACATCCTCTGGAATGACGTATCCCCGCCGCTTAATAAAGGAATAGGCCTTGGCAGCCAGGGCCAGGTTGATGGAAGCGCGGGGAGACCCTCCGTAGCTGATAAGGGGCTCCAGTTCGTTGAGTTTGTGTCCGTTGGGGTGGCGGGTGGCAAACACAATGTCGAGAATGTATTGCTCAATTTTCTCATCCATATACACCTCCCGCACGGTTTTCTGGGCTTCCAGTATTTCGTCCAGGTTGACGACGGGCTGTATGGCCTTTCCGTTTTGGCTCACATTCTGCCGAATGATGAGGCGCTCTTCTTCCTTATTGGGATAAGTGATGATGCACTTGAGCATAAAGCGGTCCACCTGGGCTTCGGGCAAGGGGTAAGTTCCCTCCTGCTCAAGGGGGTTTTGGGTAGCCAGTACCAGGAATGGGCGTTCCAGTTTGAAGGTTTGCTCGCCCAGGGTAACCTGCTTTTCTTGCATGGCTTCCAGCAGGGCGCTTTGCACTTTGGCAGGGGAGCGGTTGATCTCATCGGCCAGTACAAAGTGGGCGAAAACCGGCCCTTTTTTGACGGAAAATTCGTGGGTTTTCTGGTTGTAGATCATGGTGCCCACCACATCGGCGGGCAGCAGGTCGGGGGTAAATTGTATGCGGCTAAATTTGCCGCTTACGGCGGTAGCCAGGCTTTTGATGGCCAGGGTTTTGGCCAGGCCGGGCACCCCTTCGAGCAAGATGTGGCCGCCGGAGAGCAGGCCCAGCAACAAACGCTCAATCATGTATGACTGACCAACGATTGCTTTTCGTACTTCCTGTTCGAGCAGTTCGATGAATGCACTTTTTGCCTGTATCTTTTCATTAAGCGCACGTATGTCTGTCGCTGATGTCTGGTCCATAGATATATGCTATTGCTATTTTGCGAATTGCGATGCAAAAATAGCAGAATTTCACTTAAAGTAAAGCTTTACTTTATCATCACGCCCTGCTGCTCCAGCAGGGGAATGCGGGTAAAATGCTCTACATCCAGACTGCCCTTGACAAAGGTGTATTTCTTGTCAAAAAGGAAATCGTCGTATAGAAAGCTCACCCAAAACTGGTGGGCCAGCTGGAAAAGCTCCCTTTTCATCAATTCCAGCTTGCGGTAAGACCTGGGGCCTATGCTGTCGAAATGCTGCCGGAGGGTGGAGGTTTTCACGGCGTTTCCCTCTATGGTTCCAAATCCCGTAGAGCTTACTATAACGTGATCTATGGGGTCATCTTTGAGGTTAATGATATAGACCTCCCATAAATCTGATTCAGCTTCTCCCCTTTCCGGTACAACAGCAATCGCTACATTTTCAACCAACCTGATGGGAATATCCTTCTTCATGGTTTAATACGCCATTTGAATAAAAACACATCTGAGCTTCGAATAAAATAACAAAGATCCTCCTTAAAATCAAATGCAGTTCAGGGGTTTATTCAGACAAAACTACGTTTTAAAGTAGTCAGATGTTTAATATTTTCTTTTTTATTTATAATATTGATGGCATGATGAATTACCTCTTGCACTTGCTTTCTTTTCTCGCCATTCTATGTGTGTGTGGCTGTACAGCCCAAAAATACAGCCCCGACACCTATACGGGCACACGCCTGTACTTTGGGTCGGGTGGAGGTATTACGGGCGCGGTTACCACCTACTGTTTGCTGGACAACGGCCGCCTCTTCAGGGCAGAAGACCTCAAGGAATCCTTTGAAAGGGCGGGCAAAGTCCCTGCAAAAAAGCGTAAGGCCCTGTTCGAACAGTGCCAGAATCTCGATATTCACCAGTACAAGATCAGCCGTCCCGGCAACCTGTACCACTTTATTGAACTGCGCGATGAGGCGGGTCAAACCCGCCTCACCTGGGGGGCAACCGACTATCAGCCTGCCCCCGAAGTGCTTGAACTGTACCGGGAGTTGATGGCCGCTGTTTCCAGGGGCAAATAGCTACTGCTCAGATCTATGTAAAACTGTGATACCTGCTACCGGTAACGTTTTGCCCGGAAGAAGGAACCCCGAAACGTGCATAGCATTGATTTTGGCATGTTGGAAAACCCCTCTTTTCCGCATAAAAACACTTTAATTTTTTTGTCATGATGATAAATAGAATTTCCATTCTTTCCCTTTTCCTGTGTTGGATATTGGCTGCTGATATGCAGGCCCAGGTATCCCCTTCTGCTGCTACTCCGGTGGCAGGGGTAAGCCATTCTCCCTTCCAATCCAAAATGAAAAGCGGGCATGCTGCCGGTATTTTGCCGAGGCTGAATATCCGTCCTTTCCACGCTCCGGCCCGGCGGCTGGCACCACCTTTTGCCAGTTCCTACCAGCCGCTGGCACCTAATTTCCGCCTCAGCGGCAATGTACCTGCCCATGTTCACAGCCTGCACACCAACGAAACGGGATTGCCCATCTTCATCAGCAGCCAGGGGAGCCCCGCAGCCCGGAAGTCCTTTGCCTCTGAAGAAGACATACGCCTGGCCGCCCTGCTGCACCTGCAGGAGTTGGGGCCACTCATGCGCATTGCCCAGCCGGAAGAAGAATTTGAGCCCACCCTGGTATATACCGATGAGCTGGGCATCACCCATGCCCGCATGCAGCAGTACTACCTGGGCATTCCAGTTTACGGAGCCGAAGTCATTGTGCACTTCGACCCTTCGGGAGAGATTCTGGTCAACGGTCGTTACCAGCCCACGCCCCGGTTGAGCAACATTGCTCCTGCCCTTTCCGAAGCGGAGGCCATTGCCATTGGCCGGCAACACCTCGCCCGGCGCACCCTCTACCGTGAACTGACCCAAAAGGAAAAAGAATTGCTCCAATACGATCAACCGCTTACTGAATTATATATTTTCCCCCTGGATGGCTATGTGAGCAGCCAGCGCCTGGCCTACCACCTCACCTACCGCCCCAACTTCGTAGAGCGCTGGGAATACATCATAGACGCCCACAGCGGGGAAGTGCTTCACTTTTACAACCACACCTGCAGCATGGGGCCGGCCACTGCCAATGGCACCCACCTCAACGGCAGCAGCCACATCGTCAACACTTTTCAGCTCAACAATGGGGTGTTTGTACTATTGGATGCCACCAAAAATATGTACAAAGGAGCCCCCAATGCCGAGCCCCGCAGTGGCGATGGTTTTATTCTTACGGTGGACATGAAAAACACCCACCCCCAAAACCCCCAGTTTGAGGAAGTTACTTCCAACAACAACACCTGGACCAACCTGGAGGTTTCGGCCCACGTCAATTCCTCCATTGCCTATGATTATTTTGAAACTACTTTCCGCGACCGCAACAATGTCCCCTGGACATCCATCAACGGGCAGGGGGGAGATGTGATTGCCTTTATTAATGTGGCAGATGAAAACGGCAGGGGCCTGGACAACGCCTTCTGGAATGGCACGGCCATGTTTTACGGCAATGGCGATCAGGCCTTTAGCCCCCTGGCGGGGGCCATTGATGTAGGCGGCCACGAAATGGGCCATGGGGTGATACAGGCCACGGCCAACCTGGAGTACCAGGGAGAGTCCGGGGCACTCAACGAGTCGTATGCCGATATTTTTGGCAGTATGATCGACCGGGACGACTGGACCCTGGGCGAGGAAGTGGTCAACCCGGCCGTATTCCGCAGCGGCGCACTGCGCGACATGAGCAACCCCCACAACGGCGGTAGCAGTCTCAACGACAATGGTTACCAACCTGCCCACTACAATGAACGCTTTACCGGAAGGGAAGACAACGGAGGGGTGCACATCAACAGCGGGATTAACAACCGGGCATTTTTCCTGGTGGCTTCGGCTGTGGGCAAAGACAAGGCCGAACAAATATACTGGCGGGCCCTCAGGGACTACCTGGGCCGCTCTTCCCAGTTTATCGACATGCGGCTGGCAGCAGAAAGGGCCGCAGGCGAGCTCTATGGAAATACCGAAGCCAATGCGGTACGCAGTGCCTATGACCAGGTGGGTATCATTGACAATACAGGCGGGCAGGGCTCCGGAACCCCCACCGATATAGAGGTGAATCCCGGGCAGGATTATCTCATCGTCACTTCTACTGACCCCAATGACGCCAATACCCTTTATCGCTCCGATCCCCAGATCAACAATATACAGCCGCTGAGCCAGACGGAACCCAAACGCCCCATCAGCATTACCGATGACGGGGATGTGGGCTATTTTGTAGGCAAAGACGGCCACATACGGGGCTTGTTTACCAACCCCGCATTTCAAACCAATGAGCAGATACTGAGCACCGACCCCTTTTGGGACAACGTGGCAGTATCCAAAGACGGCAATCTGGCAGCGGCAGTATCTACCCAACAGGATACTTCCATCTACGTCTTTAATCTCGCCAACGGCCAGGCCGTCAAGTACCGCCTGTACAACCCCACCACGGTGCAGGGTGTACAAACCGGCGATGTGCTCTTTGCCGACGCCATACAATGGGACTACAGCGGCGAATACGTGATGTACGATGCTTTTAACCGCATCCCCAATGCCAATGGGGCAGATGTAGAATACTGGGATGTGGGCTTTATACGGGTGTGGGATATGGCCGCCAATGATTTCGGCGATGGCTCCATCACCAAACTCTTTACCAACCTGCCTGAAGGCATCAGTATAGGCAATGCCAATTTTGCCAAAAATTCCCCCTTTATCATCACCTTCGACCTCTATGACGAAAACGACCCGGCTACCCTGGACGACGACGAGGTGTTTGTCATGGCAGCCAACATAGAAACCGGGGACATTGGCACTTTGTTTCAAAACACCATTCTGGGCTTTCCCTCCTACTCCAAACTGGACGACCGGGTGGTTTTTGGCGCATTGAACAACAACGGAGACACCATTGTGGCCCAGGTGCAGCTGGCTCCCGACAAGATCAACGTGGCGCCCAATACCCAGGCCACCGGCCTGATTGGCCCCTCCAAATATCCGGTATGGTATGTGGTGGGGGAAAGAAATACCACTGCCACGGATCCCCTGCTGGCGGCAGAGCTGCAGCTAAGGGCCTTTCCCAATCCCTTTGAGCAGGAGTTGCAACTGGATTTGGTGCTGCAAGCGCAAAGCCGGGTAGAAGTAGGCTTGTACGACCTCATGGGCAGAAAGGTCAAAAACCTGCATACGGGCATGTTTTCTGCTGGAAAACAAAGGCTGGAGCTGCAGCCTGGCAGGCTGTCTGCGGGCGTATATACCCTGGCTGTGCAGGTAAATGAACGCCAGACCTTTCTCAGGCTGGTGCGGCGATAGGACTGAGTTGTTTTTGAGTGGGAAGCTCAACTGCTGGTGCTGGCAGTTGGGCTTCCAGCATTTCGGCCCATGCCAGCAGGTAGGCAATCACGTGCGGGCGGTGGTTGTGTTGCAACTGCTCCACCCCCATGCAGGCCAGCACCCGGGGATTGGAGAGGCGTTCGAGCTGCTGTAAATCCCGGCGGCTCAGGCCTGCCTGCAGCAGGCTGTCGATGAGCACATCTATGGGCAACCCGCTTCCGGGGCAGTACTCTACACTTTGCTCGGCCCAGTCGCCCGGGCGGCTGCGCAGGGCGTGGGCGTGGATATCGGCCGGCGAAATATGACACAGCTCCTGGGCCAGGTGGCCGCAGTTGCAGCGCCCCATGTGCCCCCACTGGTATGCGGCACCAGCGCTCAGCTTGCGCGCCGCGCGGCGCATGGCATGAATTAAGGAGGTTGAAGCCCGGGCCATAATACTCAATGAAAAATTTTGCTTTCTACTCAAGTTACGATTTAAAGCGGAACTTCAAAAGGCTTTTTATGTGCATCTGTCTCAATTATTGTGTAACTTTATGCTCGATTTGGATGCAAATTGAAGTAATAAAACATCTATTCAACAACCCCTATATCAACCCGAATATGAAAACCAAACTCACATTGTTATTTTGCTGTTTTGTACTAATGGCAGGGCAGGCGCTTGCCCAGGAAATTGAGCAGGCTGTATTGTGCAAAAATGTAGAAAACCATGAAGCGGTAGAACCCACCACCACTTTCCAGAAAGGGGAAAAGGCCTGGTGCTGGATCAAGGTGGTCAATGCACCTGTGGACACACACATCACGGTAAACTGGTATCATGGCGATGAACTCAAGCACAGTACGGAGCTGGCCATGAAATATGAAAGCATGCGCACCTATGCCTACAAAACCCTTTACGATGCCGGAAAGTGGCGTGTTGATATTGTGGGCGCAGATGGAACAGTGCTCAAGTCGCTGGATTTTGAAGCTACAGAGTAGGTTAAATACGCAATCCGGGATGTCATCACCTGAACATACAGAAAAGCAAGAATTTTCGCTGGAAAAAAGCCTGGCCGAAATACGGAGCATAGTGGAAAAAATGCAAAAAGGCGTTTCTGATTTTGATCAACAAATGGCCCTTTTTGCCAAGGGCAACGAGCTCATTGAGCAATGCCAGGAATATCTCGACCAGGCCGAGCTCAAAATCAAGCAATTGGTGGATGGCCAAACGGAGGATGCTGACTTTGATATTTAGATTCATCATTTTTTTACCCAAATAAACTCTCATCAAAAATGAAAATTCAGGGCACTTTACACAAAAAATACGATACTGAACAAAAGACCCCCACCTTCAAGGTGCGGGAGTTTGTGGTGAAATACGAAGAAAACCCGCTTTATCCCCAGTTTGTGAAGTTTCAGGTGAAGCAGGACCGCTGCGATACCCTCGACCAGATAGCCGAAGGCACCATGCTGGAAATAGACTTCGACATACGCGGCAGGGAGTGGACCTCCCCCGACGGGCAGGTCAAGTACTTCAACTCCCTGGAGGCCTGGCGCGTAACGCCTGTACAGGCCACACAGGCTCAGCAAGGCGACGTGGCGGGCAGCGAGCCCCTGCCCGTACCTCCGCCCGAAGCCATGGACATCACCCAAATGGAGGACGACGACCTTCCTTTTTGAGGCACGGCATGATTTTGGCTCCCTGCTGTAAGTGAAAAATGTTCTTTTTCTGTGGGTATCTAACACAGCTTATAATTTTCGGCACCTGTGTGCTTTATGCTGCATATTTGTTCTTTTTATATTCTCTGATGCCCATAGAGTAGAATCGTTCACTTTAACAGGGCGCTATTTGGTAATAAGAACCCGGCAGCTTTTTCTTTTATTTTTTGCTCAGGCTACTCTCGCGGGATATTCTTACATACAGCCAGAAAGAAAAGCCGTTGGATATAATAGAATTTTACTAATTTTTCCTCTGTTTTACATCAAATTGTATTTAAATACCATCATTTTAAGTGTTACGGGATATGGCTACCTACAAAAGTGTGATGCTCGTTGATGATAATGAAATTGACAATATTATCAACGAAAAAATCATTGAGGCAAACGGCTTTGCCGAAAACATTCTTGTTTTTCAAACCGGCCAGGAAGCCCTTGATTATTTAGCTGCTCACCAGGATGAAGCAGACAGCCTTCCTGAAATTGTATTTCTGGATATCAATATGCCCATTATGGATGGCTTTCAGTTTCTGGATGATTTTGAAAATTTCTCCGATACGGTATTGGAAAAATGCAAAATCATCATGCTTTCTTCCTCCATCAGCCCGAAAGATATCGACCGGGCTGCCAGCAGCAGGTATGTGAAAAAATACCTCAACAAACCCCTGAATGCCCGCTATCTGCAGGCCATTACGGTCTGAACCGGCCGCTTTATTCCAAACTGAACGAAGGAATAAGTCCAAAGAGAACAGTGTTCTCTTTGGCTTTTTTTTTTGCCATCAGAAAAGTTACAAGCGTTATTTTGGGGGCGTGCCCTGCCCCTTTTCAATAGCAGTTTGCAGTTGGAGGGGGTCGAAATGCAGCAGCAAATCTTCCAGCCGGTGGATCTCCGCTTCGGGCAGTTGCAGCAGGCGCGCCATCCATTTGTAGCAGTTGACGGGCTGCTTCCAGTAGCTGATCAGGCTTTGGTGAGAGGCAGCGCCAGCCGACTTGGAAAGCTTTTGCCCCTGCTGGTCCAGCAGTAGGGGATGGTGTAAAAAACGGGCCTGCTCAAAGGTATGCCCGCCCAGGAGGCTGGCCAAAAACAACTGTGCGGCTGTGGAGGTAATGAGGTCCTGCCCCCTCACCAGCAGGTTGATGCGGTGGTGCAGGTCTTCGAGCACGGATACAAGCTGATAGGCAGGCAGGCCATCTTTGCGCCTCACTACAAAGTGTCGGATATGGCTATACAGCAGCATACGCTGCTGTTTCAGGTAAATATCTTCCCATTCCACTGAGAGCCCGGCGGGGGTATGCAGGCGCCAGGCTACGCCTGGCGCTTCGGGGGGCAGGCCCAGCCCCAGGCAGCTTCCGGGATAGTGGCCATCCTGGCTACGCTGTTGGATTTGCCTGCGCGAGCAGCGACAGGCAAACAAATGTCCCTGCTTCCATAGGAGGTCCAGGCTTTGTTGGTACATGTCCAGCCGCAATTGCTGAGAATGGTGGCGGTAGAAGTCCTCCACGCCCTGGGGGCCCTGGTCGTAGTCCAGCCCCAACCAGTCCAGCATGTAGAAAATGTCCTCTAGGTATTCGCGGCGGGTGCGGGTGGCGTCTATGTCGTCTATGCGCAGCAGCAGACTGCCTCCCTGCTTGCGCACCAGTAGCCAGGTGAGCAAAAAGTTGAAGATATTGCCCTGGTGGAGGTATCCACTGGGCGTAGGAGCGATACGGGCGCGTACCATTTAAAATTTTTGCATTAAATATAGGCAAATTCCCCCCATTGCCAGCAGCAGCACGATCAGCAGACCCCTGCGGCCGTTCCAGTCGGCCTGCCAAATTTCCCGGAAGGGCTGCCGCCCGAGCTTCCAGCACCACAGGGCCGAAGCCCCTACCAGTTTGAAAAAGCCAAGTATGAGGAATTCAAAAACAAAGCGGAACAGCCCTTCTGCAAACTCATTGATCTTTTCGTTCATTATTTCACACATTAAACTGCTGCCAGCCAACACAGGGAATGGTGGTAGGCCAGGTAATGGTTGTACACCAGCACGTTTTGGATTCTCCCGGCGGGCTGGTCATTCCATTTGCAGGTTGGAGGAATGTTTTGGGTTTTGAGCATACTTGCAGCCAGCCACAAGCCAAAACCAGAGGCGGTATAGCCCTCTCCCCTCAGGGGTTTGAAATGGCAAGCGGGCAGCCCGGGAAAAAAGTCCTGCTGCAGTTGCCGGTAGTATTGGTCGGTTTGGGGGTCGCCACTCAGGCCCAGCACCAGTACATCTATTTCTTCGGGGCTGCTGTTTGCTTTGCTTAGCATGTGGGCTATGCGCTGGTAAATTTCAGCGGTAGAGGCGGGTTCATAAAAAGTGTCAATGCCTTTGAGCTGTGCCCAGGCCCTGCTGCCTGCCTCCTTGCTGAGCATGAAAAAGGCGGCCCCTTCGCCGGGCAGGGTTCCCCGCTCCTTGGAGGTGAGCAGCTCCTGCTTGTTTCCGAGTTGCTGTTTCCACAAGCCCATGCGGTTGGTAATGGCAAAGGAAGTAGGAGTTAGTTCGTCTATGCCCCCCACCAGCATGTGCTGTCCTTCTCCTTCTTCCAGCAGCAGGCAGGCGTCCAGCAGGGCATGCTCCAGCGAGAAGGCTCTGTGGGCGTAGGTGTTGTTGTAGGCCTTGCAATTGAGCAGCAGGGCGATCTGCCCGGCTATGGTATTGTGGGTGGACTGGATAAAGTTGGAGGGGTTGAGCATCTGTTCATCTTGCTCAATGAGGGAGCGTAGAAACTTTTCGGTGTCTTCGAGGCAGCCCAGTCCGGTGCCCACGATGATGCCATCGGGCATCTCCACCCCGGCATCGGCCATGCAGGTTTTGGCGGCCGCTACGCCCATTTTGATGATGCGGCTCATGCGCCGGGATTTGCGGGGATGAATGTATTGCTTGTAATCGGGCTCAATGCAGCGCATATAGGGCCCCTGCTGCACCACCACCTCCTCTGGAAGGCTGTGGTGGTGCAGGGTATGTTGAGGCGAAATATGGCCGAGGCCGGTGAAGTAGGGCATGAGAAAAATCGGTTTTTCCCTGCAAATGTATAAAGCATTTGTTAGTGGAGCTCATTTTTTCATAATTTTTCCCCTCCAAATGGGTTGGCCTTGATACGAGACAGAGACATAGTACAACCCTGATGCCCAACCATTGAAGGCTATCCATTGCTTTGAGTGAGGACCCAAGGGGAGTGTTCGGCTACTCACCTTTTGCCCGTGCTGGTTAAATAAATCTAGTTCAAGTACCCCTGAAAAGTACTCGCTACTATTCTCATACACTATGAAAAAGCCTTCATCTACCAGGGAAGGATAAATACGAAGCGTGAACCCCAAAAGTGAATAAGTTTCAATTCCAGTGGTCTGTTCTACAAGTTCGAGATGGTCATCATGCAGCACAAAATGCAGGCTATCCCGCTGCATTTCGTTTTCGGTCAAATGAATTTCAGGCGCCAGTTCATTGCGTATTCCGGGTTGGTTTACCCATAGGTAGTACGATCCAGGAGGTAAGCCTGTAAAGAGGAAAGCACCTCCTTCGTTTGTCACATCATCTTCGACGGGAACTTTTAAGCTGTTTAGCAGCAAAAGTTGAATACCTGTTGCTTCGGAGATTTCATCCCTGCTGGCGTCTTCCTCAAAAACGATTCCCCCTATTCTTCCGTTTCCATTGGCGGTATCTCTTGCACGAGTAGCTATATCAACAAACAGGGTATCTTCTGTATCGAAACTTAGTCCAAGGGCATCTTGAATGATCAATGCAGTATCGTAGAATACGCTTTGCTCGTTTGGGTAGGCAGAAGGCGGACTAGCTTTGAGATAAAATAACGGTGGAAATTCGTAAGATTCAAAACGGTAGGTTCCTCCCTGACTTGTAAAGGTGCTGTCCCATACCACTACTTGAGAACTGTCATCAACTATCAACAATTCAACTTTTGCAGAATCTAACTCATTCCTCCTGCTATCGGTAATGCTTCCCTGAATCGAGAATGGATCTCCAACGAGTATTTCAAGTAGGTACATATTGCTCAAAGCGTAAGTATCTCTTACCCTGATGGGTACATACAAAATCCCGGAAAAACCCGAATCCGGTACAATGATCTGATTGGCATGTATGCGGTAATTGGAACCGGGGAATACGATTATCAAAAAATCATCGGGGAATTCATTGTCAATATCCTCTACAATCAGGCTGTCCAGCTCTATGTGAAAGGGTTCTCCGGCCGTGGCCATTAACTGCCCCCTAAAACCTGTGATTCGGGGAGGATCATTTACAGGCTGCAGGAGAATATTCCAAAAAAATGGGGGGCTCTCATTTATCCCATCTGAAACAACCAATGAGATAAACAAAGAATCAGCATAGTCTTGCTCGGGAAATACCGTATCATTACGGCTTGTATAGTGTTCTCCTGGCAAAATGCGGAGTGAAAAATCGTCCGGGAACTGATTATCGGGGTCTTCCACTTCCAACAAATGAGTAAAAATACGAATGGGCGTGTCTTCCATATATCTTCCAGGATATGCTGGAGGGTGATATGCGTGAATAACAGGCACATCGTTTACTGGCTCCACCCTTAGGGGAACAGATAAGGGAAGGCTTTCACTTTCGCCATCAAATACACTTATGGGTACTTGTATAAGGCCATAAAAATTGGGATTAGGGAAAATGGTATCGCCTGAGCGGGTATAGTGCTCGCCTTCCCAAATCTCCAGTTGAAAACTATCGGGATGAGCCTGGATGCTGTCGTGTATGGCAAAGTCATCCAAAGTAAGAACGATAAGGGAATCTTCGGGAATAGAAAGGCTATCAGTTCTCAGCTGGACCTGAGGCACATCATTTTGGGAAGCGAAAAAAGACTGAATGAGGCCGGGGAAACTGATGGAGACGATAGTGGGAAGCTGCAAGCCGTTTTCGATAATCGTAGTGCTTCTAAGGTGGCGATTTGCATTTTTGATGTAGCCTAATTCAAAACCTGCATTGAGTAAAAGATCGTGCTCTGGTGTAAGTTGAACATCTGTAATGAGATTGCGAAAACTCAGAATTTTTTCTTCCTTGGAGTTTAGCACTTCATTGGGATCTTCCTGCCCGAGATCATACTGAAGAACCCTGAAAACACCGGTGTTAGTAAACAAATACAGGCGAGACTCATCCGCAGAAAAAGCCACACGTCCTCCTTTGGGAATTGTCATGTAATAAGCAGCAATTCCCCTTGAAGTATCAAAATGGTAGAGATAGGTATTGGGACCGTCAGATATAGCAAGATAATTGCCTTTGGGGGAATTCCGGGCAGCATTTACATCGGAAATAAAGGGGCCTGTAAAGAAAGGACTGGGTTGCTGAATTCCTGCCTGTGTAATAGGAATTGAAAAAAATTGATTTAGTCCCTTCTTTATCGCCAATATCCAATAGTCTTTGCCATTGGCAGCTTGTATCACAATTATATGGTCAATATTCTTCATAAGCAGCACATTGGATTGCACCACGTCTCCTTTGCCATTATCCAGGTTCATATCGATGAGGGCGTAGTACAGCCCCTGGGGTCTTTCGGCTGCATTAACACTATACACATTAAGTAGGAAATACAAGCGTTCTCCCGCCGGGTGAGGAACGATCATACTGGCCCTCACATTTTGAGTACCTTGGTAAATCTGTCCATTGGGCATGGGTTGGTGCAGCGCATTCCAAACAGTATAGCCATCAGAATAAAACAGCACATTTCCTGCTTCATCACAGATGGTAGAAAATTTTCTGTTTGTTTGGGAAGGACTGTCCTCCCATATTAATTCGTGGGGTTGGTGGGTAAAGTCAATACCCGCTACCTGCCCAAAGAGCCATTTTAAAGCTGTATGTGTGTCTGGCTCCTGGTAGCCGGGAGTCAGCTGTTTGAGATAAGTAGAAAAAAGGAAAAAATACAGTGAATCTATTTGCTTGTGTGTTGGCGAAAGGAGAATGTGGGGTCCCAATTCATTGCTTAGGTGAGGAAGGTCCACCCAAATCTGATAATGAGCAGTATCGAGGTGCTCAAAAGCAAAGTACCCCATGCTATCTGTAGTGTCGGTGGCTGCGATGCCTTCACTCGAAATGAGTAAAAGCGGCAGGCCACTCACAGGGATGGTATCATGGGCATTGGAGGTGGTGACGATGTGGCCATTGATATGGCCATCTGAACTGGAATCGGGCCGGGAAAACAAGATAATTTCCCGGTCAGTGGGTTCATTTTGAGAAAAATCCAGTAGGTCTGCGTTTTCCGATACAGCCTTATGGGAGAAATATGCAGGTAACCAATCTGTATGAGCCGGAGGGGGCAGGGCCTTGAGCGTCAGAAAAGTTTCAAAGGCCAGGGTACTTAGGCTATAGCGCCCATCTGCTGCTGTGAGGGTAGAGTCCAGTACCTTAATCTCGGAACGGCCGGGTGGGTACTGCATCAAATAGACTTTGCTGCCCTGCAGGGGGCTTCCATCTGCTGCTCTGACGGTACCAGAGATATTTTTTGGCAAAATATTCGCGCAAGGGCCATTTTCGGCAAACCGGCCAATGCCAAAATGGTTATGGCCGGGCTGCTGTATGTTGCCGAGTTGAAGCTGTTTGCCGCTGTAAGAAAAGTACAAAGTTCCCGATTCATCTACCTTTAGGTGGGCACTTACATGATAATTAGAACCCTGAGAAACAGTAGGCATATTGCCGAGCTTATAGACGCGGTTGATAACTCCATCCATGGAAATGGAATACAACATCAGGTTGGAGCCAAATTCTCCCCTGAATCCAAGAAAATCAGGACCTGTATGGTTGATATTCAATCCGGCAAAACCGCTGTAAGCCCCATAGGCATACAATAGGTCATTATTCCCCATAGCCAGACCTCTGACTGTTATATTGGCGTTTTGGTGGTGCCAAAGCAAGTTTCCACTGGGGTCGTATTTGGCCAGCAAACTATTCACTCCTCTGGGCAAAATGGTTTCATCTGGCAGGACGAGGGAGTATGGGACATCCCAGGTAGAGTTGCTCCATCTGAAAGCAACATATACATTTCCGGCGCTGTCCACCGTAAAAGCAGGCAAAGACTCCGATGAAGGAGCAATGTAAACAGAGGTAAAGGTTTTAAATGCCGCTTCCCAGCCTACTGAAGGATTGTAAATGGCGACAATGCCCAGGTTAGGACGCCTGTACTGGGTCTCGGGCGGAATGCTGATGTTGCCAAACTGGGCTCCCTGTTGTTCGATCAAAGCGACCAGATAAACCTTGTTTTGGGGGCCTTTTGCCAGCCTGGGGGAAACCGGGTAAACGAAAAAACCGGCTTCACGGGGATAAATCCCATAGTTATTGGCAGTATAGCGTGTAAAACTCACATATTCACCTTCTGTGTTCAAACAAAGAAGCCCGCTTGGTGAAAGTCCATAGCGTTGGCCACTGGGGGTTTCGATAATGTTGGGCAACTCACCTGTTACATATAAATGTTCATCGTCTATCCAAAGTACATCTGAGAACCCGCTCAGGGCACTACTACTACCACTCACCGTACCATTTACAATCCATAATACTTCTCCCTGCGGGCTCAGTTTAGCCAAAAAAGCATTCCTTGCAGCCGTGGGAGCAGTTACTTCCAACCCATCAAAGTTGAATTTATTGCCGTGATAACTCCCCACTACATATACATTTCCCTGACTGTCGGTATCTATTCCACTACCAAGGCTTCCATAGTTGCCATGTACTGCTTCAATCCCTTCCGTTATTACCTGTTTCAACCACATAATTTCCCCCTGAGCATTCAATTTGACGACAAACAGGTTCTTGATAGGCCTGTTGTCAAAACTATAAGCTGAATAGCCCGTGGCATAGATATTTCCCGCTTCATCTACATGTGTATCCAGTATTGAACTGTTATAGTAGGGATAGGCACTCCATTCGTCCACTTTACATACATCAGCCTGCTGGGCTTCGGCCTGGTTGTATGCAATGAGGTTAACTTCCATGGTATCTGCACAGCCCTCATCTAAGCGGTTTATCAGGGATATGGCATATTTGCCAGGTCTGGTGAAGGTAACGAGAGGCATGGCTGCCGTGTCTGTGGAGGGTACAGCCTCAGGGCCAAAATTCCACTGGAAGTGGTCTCCCCTCGAAAGGTTGAGTAGCTGCTTGGGCTGCCCTGCAAATATACCCGCTGATTCGAGTTTAAAGTCTGTATGAATGTCGAGCATTTTTAAACGGGATTGCCCTAGCACTTTCCTGCATGTAGCCCCGTTGAAGGTTTTTAGGCCTGACAGTTCATATACATAATCCCTTGTGACATCAGGAATCTCAAAGATCAATTCGCCATTGGAAGTGGTATCTGGCTCCGATGCATTACCGCCCCTCAAAAAATAAAGCAACCCTGGCTGAGGGTTTCGGATGCGCAACTCCATCCCCTCTCCCCTGCACACTGAAGTGTCCACAGGACCAAAGCCAATTCCAGCACTATCCAACTCAAAAACCTCTATGCGAATTTGTTTCCATAACGTATCTACACCACAGTGATTACTATCCTTGGCCAGTATATCAAAAGTAGTAGATTCATTCAGGCCTCTGACTGTATAATAGGGGTACCGAAATGGTGAGCTAAAAGGACTTCCGTCCACGAATAGTTGGTAGGTATCATTGCTTTGTCCGTTGTACCATTGAATTTGGACATCATTTCCCTTGCAAATGGTATCGTAAGGCGAAGTGGGATCAAAAGGCTCAACCTCAGGAAATGGGGTGACTGAAGTAACACTTGTATAACTAGCCGTAAGACCATTATAAGTAGCTTCAAGGGTTACGCGCACTAATTGGTCAGTTGCAACTATCGAAGGCGGGTCGTAACCAGTGCCTACAAGTGTATCATTTACATACCATTTAAATTCATAAGCAGGATTAGAATTTTGAACAATTTGAAGAGTATCCTCTATACAATAGCGGTTGTATTCAATAAAAAAATTCACATTTGGTTTCACAGGTGCCCGAGGGTTGGGATTATGCCAAATGGCATAACCCGTATTGGCCCAAAAAAGCTGGTTACGATAGGTGTACAGCTTTCTAAAAGAAGAGGCTCCACTATTGGGATATAACTCCCAGTAGGTTCCGCCATCGCTCGACAAATAGATACCTCCGGATCCCACCAGCAGGAGACTATCTCTACTAATCACATGCAGCCCCCTGGCCCAGGGTGCACTTTGGGAAAGTTGCTGCCAGGAGAGGCCCAGGTTTCTGGTGGTGTAAATAGTTCCATTTGAAATGGCATAGCCCAGCGTATCGGAAAGAAACTGTATGTCTTCATAGAACGCATACTGTCGCGCGGTCCAGTTTGTACCTCCATCGGCGGTGTAGAGCAATACATTTCTTCCGGTGATAAACCCCCGCTGCTCATCCAAAAAATATATATTATATAAATCTGCACTAGTGTTTACTGTAATGCGGTCCCAGCTAAGGCCACCATCACGGGTGATGTAGCACTCTCCCCATTGCCCTACTGCCAACCCTAAATTTTCATTGATAAACTTCCCACTGTACAACCTGCGGGAAGTATTCAAAAATTGAAATTCCCAATGGAGACCCCGATCAGTACTATGAATAATTACAGCCTTTGCTTGGGAATAATTGTAGCCAAAAGCCCATAGCTCCGATTCACTTTTTACATCCACACTGGTCCAAAGACTGTTGGCAATCACTTGCGAAGTGTCGTTGAGGGGATTAATCGTTATCCAACTTTCATTATCAAAGCGCAACAAGGTCTTCTCGGCAGCAGCATAGCCCGCCTGGGGAGAAACAACCTCTATCTCATTGATTACCGCATTATTGAAGGAGTTATACTGCAAACTCCATTGTGCATGAACGTTTGAAGCGATCAGGGTAAAGTAAACAAGACAAAGTTGAGGATATAATTTGAATGTGGAAGAAATCTTCATATTAGCTGAGGATTAATAATAGCACAAAAATGTTTGCATGTTACTTCAAAAGGAGTATTGAAAAATCAATACCCCTTTTGAGATAAACAATATTCATTTACCTCAGCTTTCCGCTTACACGTCCAAAATTTAGTCTATTAATTGGCAATATCCAATACCCTGGCTTTTTTTACTGCAAACCCAGCACCTCCACGCCCTGCTCGAATACGATGTCCACGGGTATGCCTTGCTGCCCCAGGCGGTCAAGGTCGGCCCGCAATTCGGGGCCTATGCTGCCCTTCTCATCCATGAGCTTTTTTACCCCTTCATAATCTCCATCGCCCTGAAGCTGGAGAATGAGGGCCGAAAGGGAGCGCACGGCTTCCTGCATTTGGTCGAAGTTGGC
>RFHT01000053.1 GCA_003696835.1 Bacteroidota bacterium | reverse complement strand
TAAAGCTCAAAAGTTGTTGTATGTGTTTACTGATGGGCATGCCCGGACAAGGTTGAGCCGTTTTTTCAACCAAGATGATGACTTTTCCCAGTTAGACTGGGACGTTATTAATTCCAAAGAATGGTATAATACGGAGGAAGATCCTGACAGGAAACGCCGAAAGCAGGCAGAACTGATGGTAAAAGGAAGTGTGCCAGTTGAGTGCATCAGATATCTGCTGACGTATAATGAATGGTCAAAAACGCTTGTTGAACGAATGGTAGAAGCTGAAAACTTGAATATACCCGTACACATAAAAAAAACCTTCTATTTCTGATGATAAAGTATTTCAAAGGAAACCTGCTACACGCCGATGCCGAGGCATTGGTCAACACTGTCAATACAGTGGGGGTAATGGGTAAAGGAATTGCTTTACAGTTCAAAGAGAACTTTCCACAAAATTATAAAGCATACAAAGAGGCTGTAAAAAGAAGAGAAGTGGAAATTGGGAAAATGTTTGTGTGGGAGCGACAGGGGGCTGAAAGGCCACATTACATTATTAACTTTCCCACCAAGACGCATTGGCGATTTCCTTCGCAGCTTTCCTACATAACTGACGGACTAAAAGATTTGAGGCAGGTAATTCTGGATAAGGGAATCCAGTCTGTTGCCATTCCCCCTCTTGGCTGCGGTAATGGGGGGTTGGACTGGCAGGTTGTCAAGCCACTAATTCTTGAAGCCTTGAAGGATTTACCGGCTAAGCTCATTATTTATGAGCCAGACAATGCAATAAAAGAGCTGCTGAAGAAGGAAAATATCCGGGCGGTGCGGTTGACGAATGCCCGGGCGATGTTACTCTATTTGCTGTATCAGTACAGGACATTAGGGGAGGAAGCTTGCGAGTTTGCAGCAGAGAAGCTCGCCTACTTTCTCCAGCGTTTTGGCGAGAAAACATTAAAGCTAGATTTTGTCCGACACATTTACGGTCCTTATTCAGGCAAAGTGCGGCACGTGTTGTATGCCCTGAATGGCGCTTACCTCTCTGGATTTGAACAAAAAAATCTGCGCCCCTTTGATGAGTTTGAGCTCATGCCGGGAAAAAAGGAGGAAATAAATGACTTTTTACATAAAAACTTGTCAGCTGAAGAAGAGCACCGGCTGGCGCAAGTTGTAAAGTTGATCGATGGGTTTCAATCTCCTTATTCATTGGAGCTGCTTGCTTCTGTGGATTTTATTTTGAAGGACAACCCGGCTGCACGGCCCGAAGCGATACGGGCTACCATAGCGGGATGGTCCTCCCGTAAATCAAAAATGTTTCAACTCTGGCATATTGAGATGGCAGTTGAGCATTTAAAAGGCTTTAAAGAGTTGTATAGTCCAGAGTAGTATGCTCTTTTTCTGACAGATCTTCCCCTTCACTTTCCGATGCAAAACTTGCCGAAAATATTTCCCAGCACTTCGTCGGTGGTGATTTCACCGGTGATTTCGCCTATGTAGTGCAGGGCGGTGCGTATGTCGATGGTGAGCAGGTCGCCGGTGAGGCCGGCCTGCAGGCCCTGTTGTACGTCCTGGAGGGCCTGGTGGGCTTTTTTCAGCGCGTCGAGGTGGCGGATATTGGAGATAATGGCCTGTCCGGGTGGGGCTTCGCCCGGGCCGCTAAAGGCCTGCACGGCTTCCACCAGGGCCTGCCGCAGGGCGTCCAGGCCCTGCCCGGTTTTGGCTGAGAGGAAGTGCACTCCAGCTATGCCTTCAAATTGCAATTGAGCGGCATGAGGCAGAGGAGGGCTGAGCTGGTCGAGCTTGTTGCCCAGCAGCAGCACCTGGGCCTGGGGGGGCAGCTCCAGGCTGCGCACGTATTGGTAAGCCGCCTGTGGTGTTTCGGTAGTGAGGTCGAAGAGGTAGAGCAGCAGGCTCGCCCGCTGGGCGAGCGCCAGGGTACGGCTCACGCCTTCGGCCTCAATCACATCGGCCGTTTCGCGCAGGCCGGCCGTGTCCTGCAGGCGAAATTCTATACCAGCTATCACGATGCGGTCTTCGATCACATCGCGGGTGGTGCCGGGGATGTCGCTTACAATGGCGCGCTCATCTTGCAGCAGGGCATTGAGCAGGGTGGATTTGCCGGCATTGGGCTTGCCCATGATGACCGTGGGCACGCCCTCTTTGAGGGCGTTGCCGTACTGAAAACTACGGATGAGCCCCTGCAGGCGCCGGTCGATTTCGCTTACCAACTGCAGCAACTGGCTGCGGTCGGCAAATTCCACATCCTCCTCGCTGAAGTCCAGCTCCAGCTCAATGAGAGAGGTGAAGTCGAGCAGCTGGCTGCGCAGCTGGCTGAGTTCGCGTGAAATGCCCCCGCGCAGCTGGTCCATGGCCAGGCGGTGGGCGGCAGCAGAAGAGGAGGCGATGAGGTCGGCCACGGCTTCGGCCTGGGCCAGGTCCAGGGCGCCGTGCAGGTAGGCCCGCAGGCTAAACTCCCCCGGGCGCGCTGGCCGCGCGCCCGCCTCCAGCAGCAGCTGCAGGCATTGCTGCAGGATGTAGCTGCTGCCGTGGCAGGAAATCTCCACCACATCCTCGCGCGTAAAGGAGCGCGGCGCCCGGAATACCCCTACCACCACCTCATCCAGCACCTCCTCGCCCTGTACAATCTGGCCATAGTGCAGGCTGTGGCCCGGCACCTGGCTGAGGTCCTTGGGGTGAAAAATGCGGTTGACCACCTCAATGGCCTGGGGGCCCGAAACGCGTACCATACCCAGGGCACCCTGTCCGGGCGGGGTGCTGATGGCGGCTATGGTATCTTCGTGTGCATGCATGCTGCAAAGGTAGAAATTCGCTGGCAAAAAAAGGTATGGCTGGCCCGTTTAACCCTTTTCTATGTGCCCAAACAATTGCTGCCAGTCCAGCAGGGCGTCCACCCCTTCCTCCAGCGGCCTGCATACTGGCAGTTGCAGCCGTTGCTGGAGTTGTTGTTGGTAGCGGCCTAAGGCCTCCGGGCTGAGGCCCTGGCCGTTGAGGGCAATGCCCAGCACCCGGCCCCCGTAGGCGCGTATGAGGGCTACTTCGCTCTCCAGGGGAGGAATGGGAATGCGAAGCGAAGGGCATACCTGGTAGTACTGCCGGCCGGGCAGGTGCTGCAGCAGCACCCCGTCCAGGTCGGCTGAGAGCAGCAGCTCGGCCCCGCAGGGGCCGCTGGGGTTGCGCAGGGCGGCTTGCCCTTCAATGAGGAGGAGCTCCGGCCGGCTTTCGTTCCAGCAGTTGAGAATGGCTCCTTCCAGCTCGCCACTCACATACCCATTGGGGGTGGCGTCCAGGATAAAGCCGTGGCGTATTCCCTGCATCCAGCCGGTTTGGCCGGTATAGATCATTTCGGTGTGTATGCCGCGTTTCCGGGCTGCAGCACACAGCAGCTGCATGCTGGTGCGTTTGCCTGCAATGATGTCGGTGCCCAGCACGGCAATTTTGCGGCAGCGGGCCTGCCGCACTGCGCCCGTCCAGCAGCGCAGGGACCGCTGGCTTTTGGGGTAGCGCAGATCTATGAGCTGTACTCCCCGCTTTTGGGCCAGGGCCACCAGCTCCGCTTTGTCCCGCAGGTATTCGTGCAGGCCGTTTACCACATCCATGCCCATGTCGATGGCCTGCTCCAGCATGGGAAGCAGGCCGGC
>RFHT01000454.1 GCA_003696835.1 Bacteroidota bacterium | reverse complement strand
GCGCGGGCGGGAAGTTTTGTTTTATTTAAGATTTAGTATGTTTAAATTAATACATCAAATTAAGAAAATAAACTGTTAATCAAAAAATATGCTTGTAAATTTTATTGCCCCCGCCCCAGTTATCCCGGTGTTAAACCGGGAGCGCGAGAGGGAGCCGGGCTAGAGCGCTGAATCCAAAGCGAATGAAAACAGCAAGGGGGGATGGCGATTGAGCCATCCCCCCTACCCTTTCCAGGCGGGTGTATGATTTCATCACTCCACCGTCACCGACTTGGCCAGGTTGCGGGGCTGGTCCACATTGCAGCCGCGCATCAGGGCAATGTGGTAGGCCAGCAGCTGCAGGGGAATGCAGGTGAGCAGTGGCAGCAGGGAGTCGTCGGTATGGGGAATTTCGATTACCCAATCGGCCAGTTCGCGTATGAGGGTATCCCCCTCCGACACCACCGCAATAACGCTGCCCTTACGCGACACCACCTGGTCGATATTGCTAATAATTTTTTCGTAGGATTTGTCTTTGGTAGCCAGAAACACCACCGGCATGTGCTCGTCTATGAGGGCAATGGGGCCGTGCTTCATTTCGGCTGCCGGATAACCTTCGGCATGTATGTAAGAAATTTCCTTGAGTTTGAGGGCGCCCTCCAGGGCCACGGGAAAGTTGAAGCCACGCCCCAGGTAGAGAAAGTTGGAGGCGTCTTTGAAGGTATGGGCAATTTCCACGATTTTGTCGTTGGTATCCAGTATGCTTTTCACCTTCTCAGGTATTTGCTGCAGCTCCCTGAGGCTGTGCCTGAGGCCTGGGGTGGCCGTACCTTTGAGGTCGGCGAGGTAGTGGGCCATGAGGGTGAGCACCGTTACCTGGGAGGTGAAGGCTTTGGTGGAGGCCACGCCTATTTCCGGGCCGGCATGTATGTACACCCCCGCATGGGTGGCACGCGCAATGCTGGAGCCTACTGCATTGACCACGCCCAGCACCAGGGCGCCCTTTTCCCGGGCAATTTCCACCGCTGCCAGGGTATCGGCTGTTTCGCCACTCTGGCTGATGGCAATCACCACATCTTCCGGGGTAATGATGGGGTCGCGGTAGCGAAATTCCGAGGCGTACTCCACTTCTACCGGTATGCGGGCATAGCTTTCAAAGAGGTATTCGCCCACCAGGCCGGCGTGCCAGCTGGTGCCGCAAGCCACAAAAATAAAGCGTTTGGCCGCCCGCAGCTGCTCCCGCACATCTACCAGCCCGCCCAGCCACACTTCTTCCTTCTCCGGGTCGATGCGGCCGCGCATACTTTCGGCTATAGAACGAGGCTGCTCAAATATCTCCTTGAGCATGAAATGGGGGTAGCCGCCCTTTTCCAGGGCTTCCAGCTCCAGGTCCAGGCGCTGCAGCTCCGGCGTTTGTATCACATTGCCCAGGGTTTTGATGGTATGCGAATGGGCTGTGAGAATGGCTATTTCGCCATCGTTGAGATACACCACGTCTTTGGTGTACTGCACTATGGGCGTGGCGTCGGAAGCTACAATGTATTCACCCTGACCTATGCCAATGACAATGGGGCTGCTCTTGCGGGCAGCAATGAGCTGCCCGGGCTCGTCCTTACACAGCAACACAATGCCATAGGCCCCCACCACCTTGTCCAGGGCCATGCGCACCGCTTCTTCGGCCGGCACCTGGTGGTGCTCGTAGAGATACTCGATCAACTGCACCAGCACTTCGGTATCCGTATCGCTGGCAAAGGTGTAGCCTTTGGAGGAAAGTTCCTGCTTGAGGGCGGCATAGTTTTCAATGATGCCGTTGTGAATGAGCACAAATTTGCCCGAAGCCGACAGATGGGGGTGGGCGTTGATGTCGTTGGGCTCTCCGTGAGTGGCCCAGCGGGTATGGCCAATGCCGATGAAGCCTTCGGGCGGCTGCGGCCCGACGTGCTGCTCCAGATCAGCTACTTTTCCTTTCTTTTTATAAACCTGCAAGTGTCCGTTCAAAACAGCTACGCCGGCGGAGTCGTATCCCCGGTATTCGAGGCGGCGCAGGCCGCCGATGAGAATGGGGTACGCTTCGCGGTAGCCAATGTATCCAACAATACCACACATAGAGAATGAGTTTTAGGTTAATTGGGCAAAAAAAATGTTTCCCCAAAGGGGGGTAAACAGCAGGACATTTCCCGTGCATGAAATTCAGTACGAAATTGGAATAAAAAAATATAATAATGAAAGAAAAGTTACACCTACGTGAGGGCAAGGGTTAAGGTTGTGCATAGGGGTAGCTGCAGTAGCAATTGGTTTTCGTGTTTTCGTGCTCACAGTGCCTCATCCGTATCTCGACGGCATTTTCACTGCGTTCCGAGCTACATCCGCCCTCTGCATCCCGGCTCATTCTCCCCTTTTCGGCCTTGATGTCAGGCTTTACCGGCTTCATGCCCAAAGTGGCATCCAAAGCCGCTGTTTATCGTTTATGTAGGTGTAATCAATTACAATAAGCGCCAAGACGAACTTCAAAAGCATAACAGGAAAACAAGAAGCAAGGTGCATTCAGTGCTAGGTTAAGTAGGTAAGCGCAAGGGCAGGTCAACGACCTGCTCTTGTTTTTTATGTTTTGGCGGATAAGTTTTATGTTTGCGTTTTGCCCGACCGGCCGCCAGTGCGGCAACGGCTGTTTTTACTGCATGTTTTACCCCATAATCACCATACACCCCAAAGCAGATGCTTCCCAAAATTGACCCCACTACCACCCCTGCCTGGAAATCCCTGCAAGCTCATTACCAACTCATGCAAAAGGTGCATATACGCCAGCTTTTTGAGGCTGATCCCGGGCGTTTTGAGCGCTTTTCGCTACAATTTGAAGAGCTGTTGGTGGATTTTTCCAAAAACATCCTCACCGAAGAAACCCTTGCGCTGCTGCTGGAGCTGGCCGCTGCCTGCGAGCTGCCCCGCGCTATTGAGCAGATGTTTGCTGGCGAAAAGATCAACGAAACGGAAAAGCGGGCAGTTTTTCACGTAGCCCTGCGCAACCGCTCCGGACGCCCCATGAGGGTGGAGGGCAAAGATGTGATGCCGCAGGTCAATGCCGTGCTGGAAAAAATGCGTCGCTTCAGCGCTCAGCTGCTGTCGGGAGAGTGGAAAGGCTTTACCGGCCGCCGCATCACCCACATCGTCAACATCGGCATAGGCGGCTCAGACCTGGGGCCGGTCATGGTTACCGAAGCCCTCAAACCCTACTGGAAAGACATAGAGGTGCGCTTTGTGTCCAATGTAGATGGCACCCACATAGCCGAAACCCTCAAAGACCTGCAGCAGGAAACCACCCTCTTCATGGTGGCTTCCAAAACCTTTACCACCCAGGAAACCATGACCAATGCCCATACGGCACGAGAATGGTTTTTGCGGGCAGCCGGCGACGAGCAGCACATCAAAAACCACTTCGTGGCCATTTCTACCAACCGCAAGGGCGTGGAAGCCTTCGGCATTGACCCCCAAAACATGTTTGAGTTCTGGGACTGGGTCGGAGGCCGTTATTCGCTCTGGTCGGCTGTGGGCCTCTCCATTGCCTGCACCATTGGGTTTGAGCATTTTGTGGAATTGCTCGAAGGCGCACACGCCATGGATGAGCACTTTCGCACGGCTCCTCCTGCCCAAAACATTCCCACCGTGCTGGCCCTGATCGGCATTTGGTACAACAACTTCTTCGGTGCAGAAACAGAGGCCATTTTGCCCTACGACCAGTACATGCACCGCTTTCCGGCCTACTTTCAGCAGGGCAACATGGAGAGCAACGGCAAGTATGTGGACCGCAGCGGCAAGCCGGTAAGCTACCAAACCGGGCCCATCATCTGGGGTGAGCCCGGCACCAACGGGCAGCACGCCTTTTTTCAGCTCATCCACCAGGGCACCAAGCTCATTCCCTGCGACTTTCTGGCACCAGCCATCAGCCACAACCCCATAGGCGACCATCACCTCAAGCTGCTGGCCAATTTTTTTGCCCAAACCGAAGCCCTCATGAAAGGAAAAAATCGCCAGGAGGTGGAAGCCGAGCTGCGGGCACAGGGCATGTCTGAAGCGGAAGTGGACTGGCTCACGCCTTTCAAAATTTTTCCGGGAAACAAACCCACTAATACCCTGCTGTTCAAACAACTCACTCCCCGCTGTCTGGGCAGCCTCATCGCGCTGTATGAGCACAAAATATTTGTGCAGGGCGTGATATGGAATATCTTCAGCTTCGACCAATGGGGCGTAGAGCTGGGCAAACAACTGGCCAAAAAGATTCTGCCTGAGCTGGAAACGGAAGCGCCCGTAAAGACGCACGATGCCTCCACCAACGGCCTGATTGGAGCGTTCAAGCAAATGCGCAAAGCTTAACTGTTGCAAAAATGGAGCGGTGGGCCATGCCCTGACCTCATGGAGCAGCCTCCTGCTTCACAAAAGTCTTGTTCATAATGCGCCATTGCCCCTGGCTGTAAAGCAAGCTGAGGTAGTCCATGTAGGCATGTGTGCCGTAGTCGAACTGCACTTTTGCAGTGGCAGCAGGATGGGTAAGATCTATGCTGATCATCTGCGTATGAATTTGCTGCGGGCCGTCCTGCCCCACTTTGGCCAGATAATCCGCCAGGGAAATGAGCATGACCCCCTCCTCCCCGGAGGTCATCAAACGCGCTTCAGGATGAAATGCAGCAGAAAGCAGCTCAATATCTGCCGTTTTTCTCCCTTGTATATACTGCTGTACCACTTTTTCCACCCCGGGGAGTTCGTCCTTTTGCAGCAAAAACGCCTTTACGGCTTCATTGTACTGCTGGGCGGCATTGATGTAGGGAAAATGTCCTTCTCCCTTAAAAGTAAATACCGCTGCATCGGGGTACAGCTTTTTTAGCTCCTCCCTCAGAGCCGGCGGCACCAGGGGGTCGTTATCCGATTCGACGATCAGCTTGGGGATGCGCCGGATGGGGTAAGCGCAGGGATTGGTGCCAAAGGGCTCTACCACGATGTGGTACCTGCCGATAAATGCCTTTTTGGAAAAAGGCAATGCAGGCAGAAAGGCCGCCAGCAGGCTGTCGTGATGCGCAGCGGGCAGGATGGTTTGCTTGAACTGCCTGGCTCCGAATTTGCTGATGACAATCTCCGGCAGCCAGGGCAGCAGGGCTGCCCGGCCTTTATTCTCCCTGGCCAGCACACCATTGGGTGGGAAGGTATTGCCAAATACCGCCTTTTCCACCCGCTGCGGCATGTTTTTTACCAGGTACTGGGCTATGTAGCCTCCCATAGAGGTTCCTATCACGATGAATTTATCCACTTTTTCCTCCTCCAGGATAGCCGACAGGCCCTTTACCACGGCATCGAGCTGGTCTATCTCATCGGGAAGGGTGTAGCTAATCAGCCGGAAGTCCTGCTCCCAGGCCATGATCTGCTGCCACCACAACTCATAGGCTCCTCCCATGCCATGACACAATAAGATGGTTTTTTCCCCCGAACCGCCGCTGTAATAGCTCCAGCGGACCCCTTCTACTTCCAGCGACTTTAGCGGGCGCCTATAAAACTCCTTTAACGAGCGGGAAGCGGCATCATCTTGCTGGTACAGGGCAAAAAAGTCGGGCCGGGGAGCGCGCCACAGGTAGAGCGCCAGCAGCAAGCCCAGGATAATCAGCAGGACGAGGGTTGTTTTCATTACTGTTTTTTTGACCTTTCTAAAATGGATTTTCCAAAGTCTGTTTCTCTGATTTCTTCCGTTAAAGTCTGATATATTTCCTGATAGTCCTCTTCTGTAAGCAAATTATCAATGGTGCAAAAATTGGGTATCAATGCACCAATAATATTATCGCGATTTTCTTTGACGTACTTCTTTAAGAGTTCGACTTTATCAACTTTAGCAATTTTATTCATTTGTTCTTTTATAACCCCGGCATTATGCTCATCGCCTTGTTGTTCATACTTCTCTTTTTGTTCCTTTAATTTGAACCATTTGCTGTTTAATCGTTCGTCCTCCTCAAAATATTCTTTTAATACCCTATCTGATTCCGACCCATAAACTTTTACATCTTCATATTCTTTCGAACATCCTACCACATAAATTTTTGAGGCCTCCAGGATGAATTCCGTTAATTTGCCTTCTGTCTCGCTTTCAGTGCCATCTTTGATTTTTATCAACTGTACCCAATACGGTTCCGATATTTCTCCCTTAATGTGGAATTTTTCGTTTTCTACCTCTACCATTTCCATTTCAAATGACGCGCCCACAGTTTTTAGCAGCAATATTTTTTGGTTGTCCAGTCCCTTTACATCTCCAAAGATTTCAAATTCATTTTGAGAATAAGCAACCATGGTGGTTGAAATGAGGAGGAGGGTGATGATAAATGATTTCATGGAGGATTTAGTTAGGCGGATGTTTCGTTTACCTTTAACTATTCAGCACCCTCAGGGTGAAAAAAACAATTGTTGTAAGTTGCTCATTTTCAATGATTTGAATTAACCACCTCCAACTCCTCCTTGAAAAGGCTACGGTTCCCCCACAAGTATTTTGTCTATTGGATTTTTTGTAAAAAAATACTTACAATCGACTGATAACGAGATGATTAAATCGTTTTCGCAGTAATT
>RFHT01000453.1 GCA_003696835.1 Bacteroidota bacterium | reverse complement strand
TTTATCCACCTCACTTTTCAAAGCAGGCAACTCCCGATGGATACTCAACCAAATCTTTCGGCGATTAATGATCTGATCTCCTGAAGGTAAGCTAATGCCCATTTGACGTAGTTTATAAAGCGCTTCAGCGATGATGATAATTCTTCGTTCAACGGCGTCCTGAACCATATACCGAACATCGTAGGCTTCAAATGAATCTATACCTTTGAGATAGTCATCAAGAATGATGCGGATAGATTCAGAAATATCAAACAGATACTTCTTCGGGTTTTTGGACATACAAGGGTATTTTGGTGGCTTCTATTTCCCGAATGAAGTAGGGATTTTTCAGACTTGGTGCATGGACAAAGTCAGTTTTTCTCCCCAGGAGTTGAGTAAGTGCGTCAGCAAAGGTATCCAGATTATCCAGATAGACTTCATCTGGTATATTTTTTTCATCCAGTTCATATAGGATATCTATGTCAGAATCAGGCCTGTAATCTTCCCGCAAAACCGAGCCAAAAACCCACAGGTTTTTCACCTGATGCTTTCGGCATAGGTGTTCAATCGCAGAGAGTTTCCTGCTAATGAATTTGGGCAATATGGAGGTTTCTGCTTTCATGACTTTAATATACGAAAAAAATGGTATGCTGGGCATTAGATTCGCTTATTCACCCACCCAAAGCTTCGTTTTGGCCCGCGACCTCCGGATACAAAAACTCCTGCTTACCTTGTTCGGGAGAGGCTTTTTGGGGGTTGGCGGAGGGAGAGGGATTATTTCATGATCCCCGGAGGGGGAGGGTGGTTCACAAGAAAAATGTCTGCTCCTTTCAGTCGCCATTTTTTGATGGTCGAATGCGTCGAAAACCTTCGGCTTTCGACGCATCCGGCCATCAAAAAATCCCCTCGCTTGCGCTCGGGGACATTTTTCTTGTGGCGGAGGGAGAGGGATTCGAACCCCCGGTACCTTTCGGTACAACGGTTTTCAAGACCGCCGCATTCGACCACTCTGCCATCCCTCCGGGCGCAAAGGTACAATGCTTTTCGATTTCTGCAAAAGGATGCTTTCGCAAAACTGCAAAAAGCAGCCCTGAGCATCATCAGGCGGGGCCCCAGTGGATCATCACGCTGAAGAGCAGGGCCACCCAGGCAATGAGCAGGATGAGCCCTGCAATGGGAAACACAAAGCGAAACCAGCGCTCCAGGGGAATGCGACACAGGCTGAGCATGGCTATGAGCCCGCCCAGGGAGGGGTTGAAGAGGTTGGTCACCCCATCGCCTATCTGGAAGGCCAGTATGGTGGTTTGGCGGGTGAGGCCGATGAGCTCCCCCACGGGTACCATGATGGGCAGGGTGGCCAGGGCCTGCCCGCTACCCGAGGGAATCATCATGTTGATGACCGACTGCACCCCCTACATGGCCACAGCCGAGAGGTAGGGAGGCAGGTAGGTGAGCATGCTGCTCAGGTCGTGGGCAATGGTATCGCTGATGTGGCCCATCTCCATCACCACCTTGATGGAGGTGGCATAACCCACCATGAAAGCGCCAGGTGCCACCACGGCTATGGATTTCAGGGCAGTTTCGCTCAGGGCTTTGCCGCTCATGCGGGCGGCCAGGCCGCTGGCCACAGCTATCATCAGAAAAATGGCCGAAATTTCATTGATGTACCAGTGGTGCTGAAAAATGCCGTACAGCATCACCCCCATACCGGCCAGAAAGATCCCCAGCAACAGCCAGTTGTTGGGCGTCATGGCGTAGGTGTGCAGAGGTTTGGAGAGGGCGAGGCCCTCCGTATTCAGATTTTGCGCCAGGCTCTTGCTTTTGTCGGCCAGTATTTTTTTGAAATAGCGCACATTGTACCAGGCCAGCAGCGAAAGGGCCGAAATACACAAAACCGAGCGCAGCAGGGCACCCGAAAACATGGGTAATTCGGCAATTTTATGGCCCGTACCCACCGTATAGGGGTTGATGGGAGAAAGACCAAAGCCCACCGTAATGGCGCCTACCGAAATGCCGGCGGCCAGCATGAGGTCGCCCCCCAGGGCCAGGCTCATCACGGCCGCTATGGGCACCATGGCGATGTTGTTTTCATACCCGATAAAGATCCCCAGGCACCCGTACACAAAGGTCATAAGCACCACAATGAAGTACTTGCGCTGCAGGCCCAGCTTTTTCACAAAGGTGCCCACAGCATTTTCCACCATTTCCGACTCCTCCAAAATCCCAAACATGATGCCGCTGGCCAGCACCACGAAGATAATTTCGGCGGCAGTCTTGAATCCCAGGGGGATGGCGCGGAACATGTCCAGCAACCCCACCGGGCTGGGGGCAATCTGCTGATAAGAGCCGGGCACCACGCGCATGCGGCCATCCACCAGCTCGCGCTGGTATTCGCCGGCCGGCAGCACATAGCTCAGCAGGCTAGTCAATACGATGATGCCAAAAAGCATGACCACGGCATGGGGAATGTGCTCATACCATTTTTTTCTCAGGGAGGTCTTCATAGGGTAAAGGTTGTTATGGACCGGGTGATTCCGGCAAAGATAATCATCTGCGCTTTTTTCCTGCATTTATTCACCCAAATGGCCTTCCTCCAGCAAATCCATGACCGACTTCACCGGGTTGAAGGTTATGCGGGGCACCTCTGCAAAGAGGGTATTCCAGCCAGCCATGGCGCCATTCCACAGGCCGGGCAGTTCCAGGGCTTTGAGGCTGCGGCCGCCCAGGGATTTGTGGGTGATAAAACCGGCCTGCTCATCGCGAAAGGGCATCAGATCGAAAGGCTTTCCCCGGTAGTCGCGCAGGCCGCACACCAGGTCGGTGATGTTGGCATAGGCCGAGGATTCCAGCAGTTTTTTCTGCTGTTCATCCTGCTGGTCGATCTGGGGAATTTCGATGAGCTGGAGGGAAACAGACCCATCGGGATTTTGGGCCCAGAAAGGGCCTCCACCTGTATGGCGCCGGGCGCGCACAATGCCACATACGCGCAGGGGGCGGTGCAGCTTATTGCGATAATAGGCCAGGCGGGCCGCCAAATCCCGGTGGTCGAAGTCCGGTGGAGGCAGTATGCATAAAGTTTGCCGCAAAAAGGCGTCTATTTCTTCGAGCAACATGGGCGGGGGCTGGGGGCCTGCTTCATCCAGGCGGGTGAGGTAGCCAAATACGCGCTGCTGCACTTGCAGCAGCAGCCCGCCCAGCAGTCGCTTGTAGCGGCAGGTGGGCGCCTTGATGCGGTCGTGGGCCAGGTTGTCCACGTTTTTGATGAATACCAGGTCGGCTTGCAGACCCTGGAGGTTTTCCAGCAGGGCGCCGTGGCCACCAGGACGAAACAGCAGGCTGCCGTCGGGCAGGCGAAAGGGCTGGTTGTTCATGTCCACGGCCAGGGTATTGGTTGCGGGGTTTTGGGTGGAAAATGTCACCTCGAACTGCAGCCCGTATTGCTGCTCATATTTGGGCAGTACGGCCCGCAGCTGAGCATGTGCCGCATGTTGGTGCTGAGGAGAAAGGGTGAAATGCAAATAGGCCTTTTTCCCCTCCGAGGCGGCATACAGGGCCCCTTCTACCAGGTGCTCTTCCAGGGCACTGCGGCTTCCCTCCGGGTAGCGGTGAAATTTCAGCAGCAGCTTGGGCAGATGCCCGTAGCCCAGGCCTTCCTTTTCCAGCAGGCTGCGAATGAGCAGGGGCGACCGCTGCTTCCTCAGGGCCTTCATTTCCGCAGCTGTGTTGCCCAGTACCGCCACCAGGTCTTCGTAAAAGGCAAATTCGTGCAGCCGCTCAAAAAAGACTTCTACCTCCCGCTCCATCTCCCCGCTATCGGCGTACTGGTACAGCTTGCGAAACATGCGGCTGGCAGCTCCGGAGGCAGGCACAAACTTGCATACCCGCATTTTCTGCGACCGCTTTTCATACAAGGCCGTATAAGCGGCCATTTCCTCCTCACTCATCCTTGTGATGCCCCTGCCCGGGCGCACGGTGTCCACCAGACGGGCCGGGGGAAAGCCCGTGATAAATCGTTGCAGTTGTTGCTGCACAGCTTCAGGGCGAATGCCCAGGCGCTGCATCTGTGCCAGATCGGCCGAAGTAAAGGTATGCATGGTTCAGGCGCTATGAAGAAAGTGGCCGGTAAGCCACGGCTTTCATTTCAATCAACAAATTGGGGTGGGGCAACTGCCTGACGGCCACCGTAGTGCGGGTGGGGCCTTCGTGGTCGAAATAACGGCCATACACCTCGTTGTAGCCCTCAAAGTCCTCCATATCGACCAGAAAGCTCGTGATGTCCACCACGTCTTTCAGCTCTGCACCCACTTCAGCCAGCAGCTTGCCGATATTTTCAATCACGGCCCGGGTCTGCTCGCGTATGTCCAGCTGCCAGTTGCCCTGCGCATCCTGCACCGCACCGGCGTGGGTGTTGTCAGCTTTGCGGCTGCTGGTACCCGATACGAAGAGAAAATCGCCCACCCGCTTGATGTGGGGATAATTTCCCAGGGGCCGGGCTCCTTCTTTTGCGGTATAATTTTGAATGCTCATATTCGGGAAAATGTAATGCCCAATTTGCCTGCAAGATAGGCATTAGGCTGCATAAGCCAATGGGAGCTGCTCACTCAGAGGAAATGGTGGGGGATTTGCCTTGAAGCATTCCTCAAAATTATGGTATCTTCGTATAGTTAACCAAACCTAGTATGTCAAGCCCATCCAAACCTTCTACCTCATTTTCCCTTCAGGATAAATTCACCCTTGAGCGGGGCCACATTTTGCTTACCGGCATACAGGCTCTGCTGCGCCTGCCCCTGGACCAGCACCGGGCCGACCAGCGCCGGGGCCTGCATACGGCCACCCTCATTTCGGGCTACCGCGGCTCACCCCTGGCGGGCATCGACCTGGGGCTGCAGCGCATGCCGCATTTGCTCCGGCAACACCACATCCACTTTTTGCCCGCCGTCAACGAAGACCTGGGCGCTACGGCCGTATGGGGCAGCCAGTTTGCCCACACCTACCCCGGACCCAAATACGACGGGGTGCTGGGAATGTGGTACGGCAAGGCGCCGGGCGTGGACCGCAGTGGCGATATACTGAAACACGCCAATTTTTCCGGCACGGGGAAAAACGGGGGGGTGCTGGCCCTTTGCGGCGACGACCCCACGGCCAAGTCTTCTACCCTGCCTTCTCAGTCGGAGTATGCCCTGCTGGATGCCAACATGCCCATTCTGTATCCCGGCAATGTGCAGGAAATCCTGGACCTGGGCCTGCTGGGCTTTGCCTTATCGCGCTACTGTGGCTTATGGGTGGGCTTCAAAATTGTTACCGACGTGGCCGACAGCTTTGGTACGGCCAGGGTGGGGCCGGAGCGCCTTCAAGTGAAGACCCCCGAATTTACCTTTGGCGGCAAAGCCTGGCAGCACAGCCAAAGCAACTTTCTGCTGGCGCCGGTATCCCTGCAGCTGGAGCAGGAGATGCTGTACGGGCGGCTGGAAGCCGCCCGGCAGTTTGCCCGCCACAATCAGCTGAACCACCTTGCCGTGAATGCCCGACAGGCCTGGCTGGGTATAGTAAGTGCGGGTAAGACCTACCACGACTTGCGCCAGGCCCTGCTGCAGCTGGGCCTGGACGAGGCCCAACTGCAGGCACGCGGCATACGCCTGCTCAAATTGGGCATGACCTATCCCCTGGAGCCCCAATTGCTGACCGATTTTGCGCGGGGGCTGGAACAAATCTGGGTAGTGGAAGAAAAACGTCCCTTCATAGAAGAGCAACTCAAAGC
>RFHT01000452.1 GCA_003696835.1 Bacteroidota bacterium | reverse complement strand
CGCACCGGTTTCAGCACCTCATACCCCCATGTTTCAGCCTGAGCTACCACAGCCCCTCCCGCATCATGCATCCGGGAGGGCATTGTACTGCCCGCTGATGCGTACTTTGCGCAGCAGCAGGTCGGCAGCCTGCAGGATTTTGTTTTTAAGCTTGGGGGGGTAGTCAGCAGGCAGGTGCTCGATAAAATGGATGACCGTGCGGGCAGCAGCAGCTGAGCGGTGGCCGTAGAGGGTGCGTTGTACCCAGGCTTTTGGGAAAAAAATGCCGCCGGTTTGCTGGATTTCCCTCACCATTTGCAGGCTGGGCAGGATGTACTGCTCCGAATCCTGGGCACGCAGCGGATGGTGCAGGTAGCGCAGAGCTGTGAGTACCCAGGGCTCTTTGCGGCGGTTTTCGGCCTGCCTGAGGCCTTCAAAAAAGGCATGGCGCACCTCCGCATCGGCCGAAAGAGCCGGAAGGGTAAACAGCATGGCCGCCTTGCGGTCGGGGTTGGTGATGCGTTTCAATTACTGCTGCAGCATGGCCTCCACGCCCGGCCAGTTTCTCACCGAAAGCTCATACAGCAGTTGGGTATGGTCGAGTTCGGTGAGTTTCAGACCCGGAATTTGTAGCTTGTTGTGCCACAGATCGTCCAGCTTTTGCAGGCTCTTTGGGTGTTGGGCAATGGCCATAAAAGTCTTGAAAAAGACCGTTTTGCGGTCGGCCTCTACCTCCCTCAGCATCCACTGCCAAAGGGAGTCTTCCACGCCCCCGTAGGTAGAAAGGCGGGTCTGCTGGTCAAAAAACCCCCAGTAAAGCGTTACCAGATTGTCCAGCCTGTCGGAGAGCACCAACAACTCAGGTTCCTGCCGCAGGCAGTTCATCAGGCTCTGCATGAGGCGGGCAGGGGCTATGTGGCCCCGCAGCATGCCCTCCCACAGGCACAGCCATGCTGCCTGGCGCAAAAACTCATCCTGGAGCAGGGGGAGATGCTCCAGCAGGTAGGCCTCACTGGCGGGGTCCAGTTGGAAGTAGCCGTAGGCCATTTCGGAGCCATTGGGCAAGATATAATCGGGGGCCTCCAGACCCTCCAGGTCTTTTAGTCGGTTTTGGGCCTGGTCGATGAAGAGGGGAAAGAGGCGGGTGTTGCCATTTTTGCCTACCACCAGGGCAGTTTGCTGTGGCCAGGTATAGCCTCCTGAGCTGCGGTTTTCAAGGCTCAGGCTATAAGCCTTAATTTTCCCATCCTGAATATCCAACTTTGCCTTGAGCCAGGGCATGCCCGCTTCTTTCACCCAGGCCCGGCTCCAACTGGCCAGGTCGGCAGGGGTATGGGCGTTTAAAATCCGGATGAGGTCGTCCCAGCTGGCATTGCCAAAGGGGAAAGCTTGGAGGTAAGCTTGCAGGCCCTGGCGAAAAGCCGTTTCGCCCATCATGCTTTCCAGTTGTTTCATGGCTACCGGGGCTTTTTGGTAAATGATGCTGCCGTAGAGCAGACTGGCCTCCCTGAGGTTGGGCAATGGCTGCTGCACCGGGTGGGTACCGGCGCTGCGGTCTTCCTCATAGGCGGCGGGCTGGTGGCTGTGTATGAAGCGAAGCTGGTGATTCACTTCGGGAAAATTGGGGTGCACCATTTTGGCCGCCATGAAGTTGGCAAACACCTCTTTGAGCCACACGTCGTTAAACCATTTCATGGTCACCAGGTTGCCAAACCAGTTGTGGGCCGTTTCGTGTGCGATGATGGAATTGCGCCTAAGTTTTTGCCCTATGCCGGCATTTTCCTCCAAAAATAGCAGACGTGCCTTGTAAAAAATGGCCCCCGGATGCTCCATACCCCCAAACTGAAAGGCCGGAATGAGCACCATATCAAATTTTTGAAAGGGATACGCAATAGCCGTATAGGACTCCATCCACTGCAAAGCCTGTGCGTGCAGCTCAAAAATGGTGGCTGCATTGCGTTGCACTTTGGCGGTGTCTGTTTCCAGGTGGTAGAGGGTGAATTCCCGGCCTTGCAGGCGGCTGCTGAGGGAGTGAAATTTTCCGGCGGTAAAGGCAAAATGGTAGGTGCTGATGGGCAGGGTGGGGGCAAAGTAGTATTGGGCGCGTGCGCCCCGGGTTTCCCGCCTGCGCAAAGGGGCATTGCTCACCGCCACCCAGCCCGCCGGAATGTCCAGCGAAAGCTCATAACGGGCCTTGATGTCCGGCTGGTCGAAACAGGGGAAAACTGTAGATGCCTTGTTGGGCACAAACAAGGTATAAAGATAAGCCGCATTGCGGTTGAGGGCCGGGTCGGCTGCTGTAAACGCTATTTTAAGGTGATTGGCGCCCTTTTGAAGCAAGTCCCTGGAAATGAGCAGGTGATCGTGTACCAGGCGGGGCTGAAGCTCTTTGCCCGAAAGCAGCAGTTGGCTGATGGCTCCCGGCTGCACGTCCAGCACCAGGTCGGTGCGGGTATGGGCCAGCTTTACTTCCAGCTCCAGGCTGCCCCTTACGGGCTGGTCCTGCTGTTCGGGCAGAAAGAAATGCAGGCGGTAACGCACCTCTTCGATCTGCTGTTTGCGCATTTGGGCGAGCTCCTGGCTCACTCCGGGGAGAACCTGTGGAGCCACAGGCTGGTGGCAAGCTCCTGGCATGAATAATAAGATAAAAGCTGTGAAGTACAACAAGGCAGCCGGAGGCATCGACACCGCCTGCCGCTGCTGATTGTAGTTATTCCAAGCAGTTTCACCCAAACCTATTCGCAAACGCCTATAAAGCAAAGGAAAAAGCGGCAGATTTTTGAGCATTATTGTAACAGTGTGTAAATTGAGCTTTCTCACCTTCTTTTCCATAATTTAGCGATAAGCTACTAAAAATGAAACCCTTTCTCTTACTCCACCTGCTAATGCTGCTCTGCATGACCACTTTTGCCCAACACCGCATAGACGGCCACCAGTATGCCACGCGTTCCGAAGTGCTGGCCCGCCACGGCATGGCGGCCACCAGCCAGCCCCTGGCCACCCAGGTGGCCCTGCACATCTTGCGGCAGGGGGGCAATGCCATTGATGCCGCCATTGCAGCCAATGCCATGCTGGGGCTGGTGGAACCTGCCAGCTGCGGCATAGGTGGCGACCTCTTTGCCATCGTATGGGAGGCCAAAAGCGGTAAGCTGTGGGGGCTTAATGCCAGTGGCAGGTCGCCACAGGCCCTTAGCCGCGAATACTTTGTGCAGCACAATATGGAGTACATTCCCTACCTGGGCCCCTTGCCCGTAACGGTACCGGGCTGTGTGGACGGCTGGTTTGAACTGCAGCAGAAGTTTGGCAGCATGCCCATGCGCGAGCTGCTGCAGCCCGCCATCAATTATGCGGAGGAAGGCTTCCCCGTCTCCGAGGTCATCGCCCTGGAGATGGCTGCCGGCAGCAAGGCGCGGGCAGAGTTGCCCGGCTTTGCCGAAACCTACCTGCCCGGCGGGCAGTCGCCCGCCCCGGGAACCATTTTCAAAAACCCCGACCTGGCCCACAGCTACCGCCTCATTGCAGAGGGCGGGCGCGATGCCTTTTACAAGGGCAAGATTGCCCGCAGCATTGATGCCTATATGAAAGCGCATGGCGGTTTTCTGCGCTATGAGGACCTGGCCACCCATACCTCCTCCTGGGTACAGCCTATCAGTACCCTTTACCGGGGCTATCAGGTGTGGGAACTGCCCCCCAATGGCCAGGGCACCGCCGTGCTGCAAATGCTGAACATGCTCGAAGCCTACGACCTGCGTAGCATGGGCTTTGGCAGCGCGCAGTACCTGCACCTGCTTACCGAGGTAAAAAAACTCGCCTACGAAGACCGCGCCCGCTTCTATGCCGATTTGGATATGAACCAGCTGCCGGTGGAAAAGCTCATCTCCAAAAGCTATGCGCAGCAGCGCCTCAAACTGTACGATCCCGGCCAGGCAGCCCGGCAATACCCTGCGGGTACAGCAGACATAGAAGAAGGCAATACGGTTTATCTCACCGTAGCCGACGAGGCGGGCAACATGGTCTCTCTCATTCAGAGTATTTACACCGGTTACGGCTCGGGCATGGTGCCCGATGGCCTGGGCTTTGTGTTGCAAAACAGGGGGCAAATGTTCAATGTCAAAGACCCCGGCCATGCCAATGCCCTGGAGCCGGGCAAACGGCCTTTTCACACCATCATACCGGCTTTTGTGACCAAAGACGGGGCACCCTGGCTGAGCTTTGGCGTGATGGGAGGCGCCATGCAGCCACAGGGGCATGTACAAGTGCTGGTAAACCTCATCGACTTTGGTATGGGGCTACAGGAAGCGGGGGATGCCCCCCGCATGCGCCACACCGGTTCTTCCCAGCCTGTGGGAAGCATCATGCTGGACGGAGGGGTACTTCACCTGGAGCCCGGTTTTTCCCAAGCCACCCTCAGGCAGCTCCGCAGTATGGGACACCAGGTTCAGGTAGAAAAAGGCATTTACGGAGGCTATCAGGCCATTATGTTTCAGGCTAAAACAGGCGTCTATCATGGCGCCTCTGAGTCGAGAAAAGACGGGCAGGCAGCGGGCTTTTAGGAAAAAAACTCAGCAACCTGAGCAGAAGCAGAATGTGCCGGGCAGGTAATGCGTGCCCACTGCCCATTTGCTCCATAAAAAAAAACCTCAGTTTTTCAACTGAGGTTTTTGACCTGGTAGCGGGGACAGGACTCGAACCTGTGACCTTCGGGTTATGAGCCCGACGAGCTACCAACTGCTCCACCCCGCACTGTTTATTTTCCGGCGAGCTATCCCGATCAAATCGGGACTCCACCCCGCACTGTTTATTTTCCGGCGAGCTATCCCGATCAAAT
>RFHT01000451.1 GCA_003696835.1 Bacteroidota bacterium | reverse complement strand
TTGCGGTCCGCTGGTGCAAGGGAGGAATAGTCAAAAGCTCCCTGCCTGACATCCTGCTGGTTCACCCGGAAGTAAGGCTCTATTTTTTCTACCGAAGCCACCAGATTTCCCCCGTCGTAAAACTTGACTGGCTCCTGAGCCGCCAAATTCCCTGTCGCCAGCAGCAGGCAGGCAAACAAGCACGAGAAATATGTCATCCAATTTGTCATCATGTTTCCATCTGGGCTGTACCACCGCTAATGGGCAGCGTACAGGCGGTGAATTTGTACAAAGCGATATACCAGCCAGCCAGCAATGAGCACAAACAGCAGCAGTTCAATCAGCCACAGCCAGGCAAAGGGCTGGGGTCGCTCGATGGTAATTAACATATCGGCATCATGCAGTCTGGATACGCTTTCGGTACGGCGTGAATCCGTTACATTCAACACATACTCGCCATTCAGCTTGTCGTCCAGTTGTGCAAAGGGAATGACAAACGCATACCCCTGCTGGGTGTCCAGGGCGAAACTATGTTTGTGTACGCCATTTCTGTTCAATTGCAGGCTGGTATCTGCCTCGCTAATGAGGAGTTCAAAGCGGTCGCTCACAAAGGTTTCGCCTTGCCGCATTAATTGCAGCTGATAGGGAGGCACGCCTCCGGTTATGCTCAGCCGGATGGTATCCCCTTCCGGCCGGAATTCGATCACCTGCAGGCGGGGCACGGATGCATCCACGGTAAAGGTGTGCGTTTTTTCCACAGGCGCATCCAGGGCCTCGTGCGTGCGTATATCCCGCAGCAGGATTTTATACTTCAGCTTGTCCGACACCGTAATGTCCATGTACATGCTGTCCTTATGGATTTCGGCTACCAGCATGTTGTTTCGCCAGTTGTACAGAAAGCTGGAGCCCAGGTCCGTGGTATCTGTTTCTTCCATGAAAGGCGGCTTGAGGCGCGCCAGTTCGAGGGAGTCGTCCAGCACCTGTATGTGTTCGATAAACACAGGATACTCCGCCTCCTGCAAATACACGCGAAACTTGCGGTCATCCACACGTTCCTGCCGGGAGGTAATGGGCTGGCTCAGGCGGCTGCGCAGGGCTTCCTTGAGGTCGTTGATGCGCGTCTCAGCAGTGGATACGCGCGGGCTGTTGGGAAAGTCCTGAATGAATTGTTGATAGGAAAAAATGGTGTGCTTTCGCTCAGCCTCTTTCCAGGCGGCAGTTTCGGCAGTAAGCGGGTTGGAGGTGGGAGGTCTGCTCTCCTTCGGTGGTCTGTTTGGTCCCGGGTGGGCGGGCTGCACCTCCCCATCGGGCTGAGCAGGGGTGTTGAGGTAGCGGTCATAATCCTCTGTGGCCAGCACGTCTTCGGCTTCAGCCCGGTACAGGCCATCGGGGTGCCGCTTGAGGTAGAGCTCAAAAGCCGTACGGGTAGCGCGGGAGGTAGCCAGTTGCCAATCGATCTTGTCCATGCTGATGAGGGTTTCTCCCGCTTCAATGAAGTGCTTTCCGCGCGGAAAGTCGCGGCGGTACTTGCGGTATGCGGCGGGCTCATTGCTGGTCACGGCAGCCGTCCAGGAAAGCTCGTCCATGGCATCCAGTGCCCGGGCCTTGTACTGCCCGTTGGGAAAAGCCCGCAAATAGTCCTGGTAGGCCTGCAGGCTGTTCACCCGCTGGGCGCTTTCCCATTCCTCCTGCTCAATGATGATGTTGTAGCTTTGCTGTATAACGTTTTTGACCGTTTCCCTGCCCACGCGCATGTCAATGTTGATGCTACTTTTTCCACCGCTGTTCACAGTAAAACTCATTTCGCTCCACCCATCGCCTATGTCTATGCGACTCCTCCCGTCCAGGGCCAGTTGGGGACCGGGCAGGTCCACCATGCCCGGGCGGATCTGCACCCGCACATTCTGAAAATCAACCGGCCAGTTTTTCCTCCTCATCCTCACCTTTAGCTTTTGTCCCTTACGTGCAAAGGTCAGGGGAATTTGTCCGTTTACTTCGCGCACAATTTCAAAGCTGTTGCCCACCACTTGCATAAACTGCACTTCAATTTCTCCCTCGTAAATCAGCCCATTGCGCTCAAACTTTACGGGAAAGGTTTTTTGCCCATGCAGCCCTGCAGGCCACCAGGCCAGCAGGCACAAAACGAGTATGATGCCCGGTTTCTTCATACTTACAGAATTAACGTGGACGAATGGTGATGCCTTTGGGCTTGATTTTAATGCCGGTATCAGCTTCTTTTTCCTCGGGCGGAGGGGAGGACTCCTCTTCCTGTGACTGCCGGGAAGAGGTTGCTTCACCCTGGGGGGCCATATTGTCCAGAGCTGCAGCCACGGCATCCAGCAGATGCGACTCATCCACCGCGCCACCGGGGCCTCTGTTTACCCAACCCTGAGGTTCGGCCACTTCCCTCACCCAGCGGGCCACTTCTTCATCCTCGGGAAAAGGGGCCGTATTTACCGCGTGGTAGTTTTTGTACTGGATAATTTCGCCTATGCGCAGGATGAGGTCATCGAGCTGGTAAAGCTTACCAAAGCTTTTGGAGTTGGAGCAAATACGGCCTTTAAACTGCCCCTTTGACTTGATATTGGGGTGCCAGATGTCAGTTAGCATCCGGCAGCGGGCAGTAGCAGTCATGGGGTAGCCCTGAGGCAGGCGAATTTCCACCACATGACGGTCGCCGTATTGAGGCTGCTGGTTTTGGTCGATGCCAATGATGCTTTTGACGTGGTAGGTAATGCGATAGGCTTCAGGTGGCTTTCGGGGCCCCCACTCCCCTATTACTTCGTAGCTGAGTTTTTTGCTTTTGGCACAAATTTCAGCCACATTGATATGCTCCGTGGCAAGGCGCTTATCCCTGGGATTTCTGAGTTTATGAAAATCGTATGAAACCATAGCTATTTGGGTAATGAATCAGGTAAAATACATGCGTTAAGTGCGTTGATTGACAGCTCCTTGTGGGTGCTTTCAGGCACCGGCCACCAGTTTGGGCGTAAGCAGCAGGGTGTTACCACTCTGAATCTGCAAATCCCAGAGGGTTTGGGAAGGCAGCACCTCCCGCTGGTACTCTTTGGACACCAACTGGTATTCGTATTCCTCTCCGCCCTGCGAACGGGGCACCACGTTTTGGCTCAGCATGGCTTCCACAATTTCCCCACCCGTGGTGTAGAGGGGCAATTCGAGGTCGTATTCATCGCCTTTGGGAAGCACGCGAACAATTACGGTAACCACTGAGTTTTCATTGTATTCCGACATATTGACTCTGATTTGGGTAGCTATTAAAATATGTGTCTTAATTTACAAATTGGCGGTATTTATTGAAAATTCAAATAAGGCGCATCCCCCGTGAGCTCCACAAAGTGGAGCTCCTCTCCCACACGCACCCTTAAAATGTGCAGGGGCGGAATACCCAGGGTGACCAGGTTTACCTGGGGATGTTCAAAATGGCCGTCGATGAGCGAAACCTCCCTGCTGAATCCGATTTCTTCTCCGGGCACCTGCTGGTATTGCTGAGCTATTTTGTCGGAGAAATGGGGCTTGGGAATGAGCACCTCATGGGCCTTCCCGCTTTCTGCCGTTTCTATGCCCAGTACTACCTCATAATCCAGCTCTATGGCGGGGGTAGGGTGCCCGTAGCGGTCAGCCAGAAAATTGAGCACCTCCTCCACACTCATTTGTGCCGAAAGCTCAGGCGCCTCTTCAATGGGCTCGTAAGTAAAGTGGCTGTCACACAGTTCTTTCAGGCCGGGTGCTTCAAACTGCATCATGAAATTATTCATTCCATCGTAATAAAATTTTTGCCCGGCCATGGATTGTTCCTCATTGTTCCACACCACCTTGAGGGCTTCCTGCACCTGCATAGCCGCAATAATGGAGGAAGAAATGGGGGTGGTGGGGATTCTGCCCTTGAGGGCATTGCGCCTGGCGATGTCGGGGCAGCCGATTTTGCTGCGGATATTCTGCCAGCCGGTATCGGTGAGCTCGCATTCATAGCAGGTACGGCCGGGTTTATACACATTCATCTGGCCCGAAAGGTTTTCGATGGCACCGTCCACCCAGGTTTTTTGTACTTTGTAGCAATGGCGGTTGATGTAAAGCCGTGCCAGGCGGTTGTCCAAACAACCGATTACCACATCCATGCGTCTGAAAATACCCAGGCCAACATCTATCATAATATCGCCATTTATGGTCATCACCTTTACCGCGGGGTTGATCTCGCGTATGCGCTCAGCAGCAATTTCTACTTTAAACCTCCTGGCTTCACAATCTGCCTCTCTATATAATACGGAGCGTGCCAGGTTTGAGTATTCTACCGTATCAAAATCTACGATAAGAATGTGGCCCACATTCAGTAGTGCCAGGTTTTTGAGCGCCTCGTTGCCCAATGCACCTGCACCGACTACCATTACCCGCGCCTTGGCTACATCATCCACCTTCCACCATGAAATGCCTTCATAATAATCCTTGATGGTACTTTTGGCACGGGGATCGAGCTTGATCTTCTTTCTTGAGGTCGTGTGGTCCATACTTTACGGCATAAAACAGTCTTGCCCGAAAGACAAGTATTCAGGCAGGGGCTCCTGTTATAACGTCAAATTGTTCGATTTACTCAATATTACACAAATAAAAGGTGCAATTCAAGCAAAATCTTTTCCTTTTCTTCATTCTTTATGTTTTGAAAAGGCAGAAGGTTAATCAAAAGGAGAAAAAAAGGGGGCAATTTTCCCCTGCTGCTACTTCCTGCCTTCTCCATATATTGTATGCTTTCTCCTCCATTTCCTAACATGGCCTGGCCGCCCGGCATTTGCTAATCCGCTGATTTTGTTGTACATTGGTATCAATTCGCCTGCTGTTTCGTATAATCAGAGAAGGCTGATACTCAATAACCCCAATTGTATGGCAAGCTCTCATCATTCAAGTGGTAGCAACATTCCAGAAGAACATCGTTTGATACAATCCCTGCTGGACCAGCTCTCGGCTGGTACTGGCCTGGAAATACAGGGAGAATACTACCAAAATCTGGTTCGGGAATTGCATGCCTCGGTGTCTCAGCTCCGCAAATTACAGGACGTACTCGTCCAAGGTTTGAGACAACCCCAGCCGGGCTTTCGCCATATCAAAATTACCAAAAGTACCCCCTCCCAGGTTGAGCTCGCTGAAGCACCCGCCGTTGTTTCCTCCACAGGCAGCATTAAGATCAGAAGGCGCGACTGACACGGGTATTACCGCTGTTTGCTACGCTTTTTTCCCAAAATTTGTATAGCTGTTGAGGGATTGCCATTCATGGTGATGACTTCGTAGGTATTTTTTCTCTTCAGGCCCAACCATATAGGTACTTAGCTCGACTTTATTACTTTATAGTCCCAAAGGGTTTGTT
>RFHT01000450.1 GCA_003696835.1 Bacteroidota bacterium | reverse complement strand
TAAGGAAATGAATATTTTCAATATTCAAAATACCCCTTGAAAATTGCGGCGTTGGGGTGCATCCCGATACGCTTCGCTATCGGGACGGGGAGGATGGGCCGTGCGATGGCCTTGGTTGGGCGTGTTGAGTGAAACGAAATCCCGCCTGCCGGCGCCAGTTTATAACTGGGGCCGGTAGCAGGGATCCTGCCGGGGGGTTGCAAACCCCATTACTATTTCCGCAGCAGTTGTCCTGGTGTTAAACCGGGAACGCGGGCAGTTCGGGTGCTGAATAGTTACATCAAATCTATACTTGATCAGGGAAAATTTCATTAAAAAGGTTGAGTCTGACTCAGCTGGGGGCTAAGCATGTCCCCCTCACCGCTGAAACTCATAGCTGTACAGCCTGCGTTTGAGGAGGGCATGGTTCTGGTAGGTTTTTTCCTCCAGCAGCAAACCTTCGGGGGTGTAGGTATAGGTTTTCAGTTGGGGCGGATGGCCGGGTAGCCGGCGTTCCTCCTCTATGAGCCTGCCGTGGGAGTCGTAGCGGAAGCGTTCGCTTTTCAGCTGGAAGCTTTGGGCCAAATACACCTTGTGTTCCTCGTAGCCTCCTCCGGGCAGGGGGTGGTAGGTAGAGGCAACGTGGGTGATAGAGCGGCCCTGGGCATCCAGGGAAACCTCTTCCTTGCCGTTTTCGCGGTAGGCCGTGCGCTTCTGGGCCAGCAGGTTGCCTTCGGGGTCCAGGCTCTGAAATCCCACCTCCTGTCCGTTGGGGTCGTAGTCGTACCAGAAGGTCTGGTAAATAATGCCGCGGTGGTCGCAGAAATCCTGGCGAATGAGCAGGCCGTTTTCGTCGTATTCCATTCTCTGCACCTCCTTGCGGCTTTGCCGCAGGGTGTCGCCTTCGTACAGCAGCCTGGCCACACACTGGCCTGCGGGATTGTACCTGTAGAGGCGCCAGGCTGGGGCCGCACCGGCATGCAGGGCTGTGTGCTGCTCAGCCAGGCAGTGCCCACGGGCATCGTAGTGGTATTGCACCCGGTATTGCAGGGAGTCCCTGCGGTCGAAGTGCAGGCGGCTGCGGAGCTGCCCCAGGCTGTCGTACACAAAGGCCAGGCGGCGCAGCTGCCGGCCGGCAGCATCGTAAAAAATGCGCTCGCTTTCATTGCCCGCCGCATCGTAGCGGCTCAGCACTTCCAACTGGCTTTTCAGCAGGCTGTCGGCGGTGTATTCGTAGAGGTAGGATTTGCGGGATTTGACCAAGGGTTCAGCCCGCTGGGGCATCAATTCGGTACCCAGGGAGATAGCAGCCGGTGGGGCAGGGGGGAGGATTTGCCCCTCACCAATCAAAAACCACAGGCACCCCAAGGCTGTACACAAGCAGGTTTTGAACATCTCACGATTACTTGATGCGTACAAATATACAGCTATTCCTTTAAACGCGCTTCCATTTGCTGATAGACCGGCGCCTGCAGGGCCTGCATGAGGAAATCAAAGGTTTGGCGGAAATTGCCATAGCCCATATTGCCCAAAAACACAAATTCTTCGTCCTCCCCGCAGTTGACCCCGGCCATCATGAGGTCTTGCAGGGTTCGGGTCTTTTGCTGTTGGAAATCAGTCAGTAGCTTGCCAAAGAGGCTGTCGATTTGGGTGTACACCTGTTTGAAGGCCACATTGTGCATAATGGCCTCAAAGGTTTCGGGCTGGTGGGCCTGGGCGTAGAGCAGGTAGTGCAGGATGTAGAGCTTAAACTCCGGGTAGGCCAGCCAGGTGCCGTGCACCCCGGTGAAATAGGGGGCCCAGCGTTCATAGTCGTCCCGGGCATAAGTGCGGTAATAGGGGTATTGCAGCACAGCGTTTTTGGTGCCGTGGTAATAGGCATGCCATTCATCCAGCAGCCCGTATATGCCCGTACTCTGGGTAGTAATGGGCGCAGAGGGGTAAATGTAGGTGTGGTAGCGGGAGGTGATGAGGCTGTCGGGAAAACTGCCGTGCAGCTCGGCCGAGGGGAAGGCTTGGGTGTGCTTGACCAGCAGCTGTTGGTCTTTGGCGAGGTAAAAAAGCGAATAATGCTGCCCCCATTCGTAGGAGATACCCGCTTTTTCCAGCTGGCGAAAAGCCGTATGGTGGGTATAGCCGTGGCAGGCCTCGTGCACCAGGGTGTTGAGGGAATTGAGAAAGAGTTCGTGGCTGCTGCTGTCGATGTAGCGCCGCATGTCATTTTGGCTGCCGATGCTGATGTTGATTTCTTCAAATTCAAATTCGAGGGGGGCTTTGTAGTAGGCCCTGAGGATGGCGTAGCCTTGGGGGTCGTACTGGCGCACAAATTTCCAGGCCCTTTTGCTGGCATTGCCCCCGGGCTGCGCCCAGGCGGCGGTGCTGCTGCCCAGCAGCAGCACAGGCAGGGCCAGAGCCAGTAGCCATTGGGATATGAAGCGGGTCGCCTTCATGGTATTTGGGCGGCATTTGCGATGCTATTAAGATACGGCCTGACCGGCAGCCATGCAAATAAGGGCTTCATTTCCCAGACGCAACTTTCTTGGTTGGCTTATTCAGCGTGGAAGAACTTGTGGAAGCAGTTCGCCCGGCACTAACACGTCCGGGCAAAGGAGCCCTGCTGTGGCAACGCAATGCTCGTTAGCCCCGCGGCTTTAGCCCGGGGCTGATGAGAACAAACCTAATGGATGCCATTCGCCCGGCACTAAAGTGACCGGGCAAAGGAGCCGTGCTGTGGCAAAGCAAAGCTTGTTAGCCCCGCGGCTTTAGCCCGGGGCTTTCAGAAAAAAAACTAATGGATGCCATTCGCCCGGCACTAAAGTGTCCGGGCAAAGGAGCCGTGCTGTGGCAACGCAATGCTCCCTGGCCCCGCGGCTTCAGCCCGGGGCATTCAGAAAAAAAAACTAATGGCTGCCATTCGCCCGGCACTAAAGTGCCCGGGCAAAGGAGCCCTGCTGTGGCAAAGCAAAGCTTGCTAGCCCCGCGGCTTCAGCCCGGGGCTATGGCAAAGCACTAAGTCAGCATGACCGTCTTTC
>RFHT01000449.1 GCA_003696835.1 Bacteroidota bacterium | reverse complement strand
GAAAATTTTCAGCAGATTATTAAATTGGCCTTTTCCTTTTCTGAACTCAACCCCCTTTGTGTTGGGGAAATGATCCGATGTCCGGATTCAGCATTGACCATTGAGCACTTATCAACCCAAAGAATGAACAAGAAAACCACCCATGCGGAACAACAGCGGCTGCAAGCCCACTATGCGGGGCAGGAAAACTGGCTCAAGTGGGGACCTTACCTGAGCGAGCGCCAGTGGGGCACGGTGCGCGAGGACTACAGCCCCAACGGAGATGCATGGAATTATTTTCCCTACGAGCATGCCCGTAGCCGGGTGTACCGCTGGGGAGAAGACGGCCTGGCCGGTATATGCGATGAGTATTGCAGGCTGTGTTTTGCCCTGGCCCTCTGGAACGGCCGCGACTCCATGCTTAAAGAGCGGCTGTTTGGCCTCAGCGGCCCCCAGGGCAACCACGGGGAGGATGTGAAAGAGTTGTACTACTACCTCGACAGCACTCCTACGCATTCCTACATGAAGCAGCTTTACAAGTACCCCCAGGCAGCTTTTCCCTACGAAGATTTACTCCTTACCAATCAGCGGCGATCAAAGGAGGAAGGCGAATACGAGTTGCTGGACACAGGGGTATTTGACGAAAGCCGCTATTTTGATGTGTTTACTGAATATGCCAAAGCCGGGCCCGAAGACCTGCTGATTCGTTTTACCATTTTTAACCGCGGCCCGGAGGCAGCCTCCCTGAGCGTATTGCCCACTTTGTGGTTCAGAAACCTGTGGAGCTTTGGGTTAATGAAGGAAAAACCCCGCCTTGAGTGGACCGGTGAACAGCTGCTGGCCACCCATGCTGAGCTGGGGCAGTACGTGCTGTACCTGCAGCAGCCTGCGCGGCTGCTGTTCACCGAAAATGAAACCAATACGGCCCGCATTTTTGGCTTCCCCAATGTACAGCCTTTTGTAAAGGATGCCATTAACGATGCCGTGATCAGGCAGGACTTCGGGATGTTTGAGGGTAAGACTTCCGGCACCCGTTTCAGTCCTTTGTACGAGATGGTGCTGGAGCCGGGTGGGCAGCGGGAATTGCGGCTGCGGCTGTGCAAAGCCCCCTCCCTGGCAGACCCGCTGGGCGGTGGCTTTGAGCAAATATTTGCCCGGCGGCAGCAGGAAGCGGAGCAGTTTTACCAGCAACTGGCTCCCCTTGCTGCCGGGCAGGAACTGCGCAACATACAGCGTCAGGCCCTGGCAGGCATGCTGTGGACCAAACAATACTACCACATCGACATTCCCCGCTGGCTAAATGGCGACCCCGGCCAACCCCCGCCCCCTGAAAGCCGCAGGCGCGGACGCAATGCCGACTGGCTCACCCTCAACAATGAGGACATCATTTCTATGCCCGACAAGTGGGAATACCCCTGGTATGCTGCCTGGGACCTGGCCTTCCATTGTGTGCCCCTGGCCATGGTGGATGTCCATTTTGCCAAAAACCAGCCGCTGTTGTTTTTGCGGGAGTGGTATATGAAGCCCAATGGCCAGATTCCGGCCTACGAGTGGTCGTTTAGCGACGTGAATCCCCCCGTGCATGCCTGGGCCTGCCTCCAGGTGTACAAAATGGACAAGGCCCAAAGCGGCAAGGCCGATACCCATTTTCTCAAGCGCTGTTTTCACAAGCTACTGATCAATTTTACCTGGTGGGTCAACCGCAAGGACGTCAACGACAACAATGTATTTGAGGGCGGATTTCTCGGCCTGGACAACATAGGCGTATTTGACCGCAGCGCCGAAGTGCCTGGCGGCGGCCTGCTGGAGCAGGCCGACGGCACCAGCTGGATGGCCATGTATTGCCTCAACATGCTGGAGATGTCACTGGAGCTGGCAGCCGAAGACTCCGCCTATGAGGACCTGGCCACTAAGTTTTTTGAGCACTTCGTGTACATTGCGGCTTCGCTCAACCGCATTGCCCACGACTGGCCGGGCTGCTGGAATGAGGAGGAGGGATTTTTCTACGATTTCATTGCCCTGCCCGACGGCAGCTTCCAGCCCATTAAGGTGCGTTCGCTGGTGGGGCTGACTTCCCTTTTTGCCACCCTGGTGATCGATCAGGAGCGTCTGGAAAAGGTACCGGAATTCAGACGACGCCTGGAGTGGTTTCGCAATTACCGCATGCAGAATAATTTTTATGTGGTGATAGAAGAGCTGGATCAGCGCAAAGATATTCTGCTTTCCCTTACTCCCCGCAGACGCCTGGAAAAAATGTTGACGGCCCTGCTGGACGAACAGGAATTTTTTGCACCGGGGGGCATACGCTCCCTCTCCAAAATTCATCAAACGCCCTACACCATCGATATTTTGGGCCAAACATACAGCCTAAGCTATGAGCCGGGCGAGTCGCGTACCAGCATGTTTGGCGGCAACTCCAACTGGCGCGGCCCGGTGTGGATGCCCATGAACTACCTGCTGATACAGTCGCTGCAAGAACTGCACAAATACTACGGCAAGGAGTTGAAGCTGGCCTGCCCCAGTGGGAGCAGCCGGGTGGTGGACCTTCGGCAGGTAAGTTTAGACATTGCCCGCAGATTGATCTCCATCTTTGAGCGCGACCAGCAAGGTCGCCGGCCTGTGCATCCCGAAGCCATTTACCAGCAGGATCCCCATTTCCGGGACCTGCTGCTGTTTTATGAATATTTTCACGGCGACAACTCCCGTGGGTTGGGAGCCAGCCACCAGACGGGATGGACCGGGCTGGTGGCAAGCTTGATACAGGAGGTGCTGGAAGCAAAAGAATGAGGTTTGGATTAAGTATTCATTAATTATATTAAGCATTAACCCCAAACAACATGAAAAAACTGAGCTTGATCCTGGCGCTGCTGCTACCATGTAGTGTGTACGCCCAAGAATGCGAATGTAAAACCCAGTTTGAATGGGTAAAAAAGACCTTTGAGGAAAACGACGCCGGCTTTGAGTATGCCCTCAGCAACAAGGGAGAAGCCGCTTACCGGCAGCACACCGAAGCCATATTGGAAAAAATAGGCAAACTGGAAGACCCCGCGGCCTGTACCGGGTTGTTGTACGAATGGCTGACCTTTTTTCGCAAAGGCCATATAGCCATCAGACCCACCGCTAACAACCTGGCTTCCCGCGGCGGTGAGGCCCCCAATGAAGCAGACATCATCCGGCAATTTGAAGACTGGGAAAGGCTTGAGGTTGATGTGGAGGAATTTAGAGAGTCGCTGGCCGGGGTGGAGCAGCCCGGCTACGAGGGGATATGGGTATCGCCTCCCTACACCATTGGGATCAAGCAGCAAGGGGATGAATATGTGGGCTTTATCATTGAGGCAGATGGGGTGTATTGGCGCCGAGGGCAGGTGAAGTTGCGGATACGCCCTGAGGGCGAAGAGGCCGGAGCCGTGTTTTACATGCGGGATCATTCAGCCAGAGAGTTTGAAAAGGCCGAACTCCTGGGGAATAACTACCTCAAAATGGGCTTCGTTTTGCTCGAAAGGAGTTTTCCGCAGATGGAACCCGATGACCAAATTGAGCAATATGTTCGTAGTATGAATGCCAGTGCTCCCTATTTGGAAGCCGTAAATGAGCAGACCCTTCTGTTGAGAATTCCCTCCTTTAGCTACAATCAAAAACAACTGATCGACAGTGTGATACATGCCAGTCGGGACGAAATCCTCCGCACTCCTCACCTTATTATCGACCTGAGAAACAATGGAGGTGGCAGCGACGCCAGCTATCATGAGTTGATTCCTTTGATTTACACCAACCCCATTCGAACCGTGGGGGTCATGTATTTGTCCACCACTCTGAACAACCAGCGCATGCTCGATTTTGCGAATGATGAAAGCTGGCCGGAATCGGATAGGAAATGGGCAAAAGAGGCCTATGATACCCTCAACAAGCACCTCGGAGAATTTGTGAATTTGGGAGATTCACCAGTAAGTATCACTACCCGTGACACCATATACCCCTATCCGAAGCAGGTGGCCATCATTATCAATGAAAACAATGCCAGCACTACCGAGCAGTTTTTGCTCGCAGCCAAACAGAGCAAGAAGGTAAAGCTCTTTGGCACCACTACCTATGGCATACTGGACATCTCCAATATGTACTTTGTACCGGCCCCATGTGGAAATTTTGAATTGGGCTACTGCCTTACCAAAAGCATGCGCATACCTGAAATGACCATTGATGGCAAAGGGTTGCAGCCCGATTTTTACCTCGACAAAAGCATACCGGATTACGAATGGATTCAATTCGTTGCTTCGGTGCTGCATCCATAGAATAATTGAGTCGGTACTGCATAGCGCCTGGCAGGAGAAATGAGGCAAGACAGATTCATCAGTAGCCGCCTCCTAATGCGGCCAGGAAAATCATGAGGAAGATCCAGAAACCCACCCCGATAATGACCCACATAATCACCCTGCCGGTATCGGAAGATTTAGTTTTGGCTTTGGGCGGCCGCGGCGGCTGCTTAACGAATTGCTGCGGCTGTTGTGCAGGAGGGGCTTTTTCAAAAGTAGCCACCCTGCGTTTGGACTTGCCGGCCGGTTGGCGGCGAGGGGGACTTTGCTGCTGAGGGGGCGTTTGTGCCTGGCGCCGCTCTTCGGCCGGGGGCTGCTG
>RFHT01000052.1 GCA_003696835.1 Bacteroidota bacterium | reverse complement strand
GTTGGCCACCGAATTGTTTACCACAGCAAAGATGCTGTCGCCCAGTTCTGCAGCGGGCAGAAGCGCGATGCGGTCCTCAAAGGCAGCTCCCGCTTGCCTGAGGCGGGAGCGAAGCTCTTCCCTGGCAGGAGGCAAGTTGGTTTCGCCCTTTAATACCCATTGACCGCCTTCCCGTACAGCTTCTATGTCGAAGATAGCTACCCGCTTGTCGGGGGCGTACTGCTGCTTTACCGCTTCGATGGTGGCCGAAAATCCTTTCTTATCTTCCCCGCTGGCCTGCTGACAGGCAGTCCACATACCCACTGCTCCTATCATGATCCAACAAAATAATATTGTGCTGCGTTTCATACTTTTTATCGTCTTTGAAACAAAATTGCAATAATCCACTATAATAATCAACTACAACCCAAGCTGGAACGTTCACTTACTAAACCCATTTCAAGCTGTTAATCGATTAATTGAACTCACAAAAACACCATGAAGTCACTCGTTCTGATAGGTTGCCTGAGCTTATTGATGGTAAGCAAGCTGCCAGCTCAAAAGGTAGCGGTAGTGCTCAGTGGAGGAGGCGCAAAAGGCATCGCACACGTAGGAGCCCTCAAGGCTTTGGAAGAAAACGGCATCCCCATAGATGCCATTGCCGGGACCTCTATGGGAGGGGTAGTAGGCGGATTTTACGCTGCGGGTTATTCTCCCCAGCAATTGGAGCAAATTGTGATTTCGGATGAATTTCAGGACTGGATCAATGGCCGGATCAGCAAAAAACAACGGTGTTTCCTTTCCCAGCAGGACCCCACACCTTCCTGGCTTACCCTTAACTTCCGGCTGGACTCCAGTTTTAATCTCACTTCGAGTATCGCCAATGACAACAGCCTGAACTTCCAACTGGCTACCATGCTGGCACAGGCCTCCCAGCGGGCTGGCAACAATTTCGACAGCCTCTTTGTGCCTTTTCGCACCACTGGCTCCGAAATATTTACCCAGGAGCTCGTCAATCTCAAATCGGGCAGGCTGAACGAAGCCGTGAGGGCAACCATGACGGTTCCCCTCTTTTACCGCCCCATCAAGGTCAATGGGCGCTACCTTTTTGACGGCGGCATTTACAACAATTTCCCTATCGACATCGCCCTGAATGACTTCAAACCCGATATCGTGATCGCGGTGAATGTTTCGGATAAAAATTTCAGCGAATACCCGGCTGATAAAGACGAGCAGCTCATCACCCAGGCATTGGTTTATACCTTGTTTGGCAAAGCGGATACCATGCAGGGCACCGACAACGTCATCTACATTCACCCCAACATGAGCAAGTTTTCCTCCCTGGATTTTTTGAGTGCTCCTGCCATCAAGGATAGTGGCTATACGGCCACCCTGCGCATGATGTCCAAAATCAAATCCATGATTCAAAGGCGGGTGAGTCCCGATGAAGTACAGCAGGAAAGAGTGGCTTTCCTGGCTGATACGCTCCCCCTGGTGTTCAGGCGCCTGGTGCTGAGCGATTTCAGCACGGGCCAACAATCATTTATTCGCAAGTTTTTCGATCTTGAAAAAAAATCCCTTACGCTAAAGGAAATCAGCGACCGCTATTTTCGCCTGGTGTCCGAAGACTACTTCAGGCGCATCATTCCGGGCGTTAATTACAACCCCTCAGACAAATCTTTTGATTTCGAGCTAAAAAATGCCTCGGAGGGCACGCTGCGTGTCAATCCTGGCGGGGTACTGGCCACGCGAAGCAGCTTCATGTACCTGGGGCTTTCCTATACCCGCCTGAACCGCCTCCTGACTACCTTCAGTGCCAATGCCTACACGGGGGGATTTTACAAATCGGCCCAGTTTTCCACCAGGGCCTATATACCTACCAAACCCTACCTCTACATCGAACCTGTTTTTACCATCAATGTATGGGACTATCTGGACTCCGACGACTTCCTGGTGGAGTCGGACATCCCCACCATTCTGCAGCAGATAGACCGCAAAGCGGGTCTTCAACTGGGAATTCCGGCTGGCAGAAAAGGGAAATGGGTGCTGCAGGCCGCCTATGTTTGGAATCGTGACATGTTCAGCAATAACGAAGCTTTCAAAGCCACGGACCAGTTGGACAAGTTGAAATTCGAAGGATTCAGAGCCGGGCTCTCCTACGAGGCCAACACCCTTAACCACCCACAATACCCCTCCTCAGGCGGGAGGACCAAGCTGGCCCTGGATTATGTAGAAGGAGTGGAAAATTATTTGCCGGGCAGCACGGCAGCCACCGAGGAATCCAGGAGGAAGTTTCACCAGTGGATTCGCTTCAAAGGCTCGGTAGAAGAATATTTCAATCTGAACAAAATCAGCCTGGGCTATGCCCTGGAAGCCGTTTTTTCCAACCAGGAATTTTTTGCCAATTTCCAGGCCAGCCTGTTGTATGCCTCGGCAGCGAATCCTTTTGCCGACAGCCGAACGCTTTTCCTTCAAAATTTTCGCGCCAACAGCTATGCCCTGGGGGGGCTCACTGCCATTTATCATTTCAATAAAAGGCTGGAGTTCAGGCTGGCCGGATACACCTTTAGCCCCTTGTGGAAAATTGCAGAAGGCGACCGCCAGCAGGCACTCATGCTCAAAGACCAGTTTTCCGTTTCGCTGGCCAGTACTGCTGCCCTGGTGTACCACACCCCCATCGGGCCGGTCAGTCTTCGCTTCAATTATTACGACGACCGGGAAACGCCCTTTACCTTGATGGCACATCTCGGCTATTTGCTGTACAACAGGCGAAGCCTGGATTAAAGTCCTGAGGATGATTCTGATTTAACAAAACCCCTTTCCTTATAAAGGATAGCGGCCAGGTAGTTTGTAGCTACCTGGCCGCTTTGCGCTTTTATGCACCTAAACTGCAAAAATAACCTTTCACCCTCCTTTTTTTTCCTGTCATACCCCTTACTCTTCTACATACCATCAATGTTGTTATTTTTGATGTAAGATTTTTGACAAAATGTTCTTTTTTGTAAAAAAACATTAAAACGGATGGATTTTTCACATACATATTAATTAAGTAAATTTTACCTATACTAATTCACTTTGGGCCTGGCAGCCCCGCTTGTGCGAATCCATCCACATACTTTGTCAGGTAACACAATTTTATGATGAGATTACAAGTACAAACCCTAAAGATTCTTCCTTCGCTTCTCTTCTGCTTGTTTTTTTATTCTGCAGCATGGGGTCAGTCCGTGCTAAACACTTCTGTGACTGCCCTTGATTTTGGCCCTGTTACGGTAGGAAAAACCGGTGCCCACAAGCTCACCCTCATCAACTCAGGGGGTGGCTCGGACATCAGTGTAACAGCCCTGAACATTGGCGGCGCCAATGCCGGGGATTTTGGGGTGTTGGCCCCTGCCCTGCCTTTCACCATTCCAAATGGCGATACACTCAACATCATTGTTACAACCGATCCGGGCTCCCCGCATACCAAAAACGGCTCGCTCACCGTCGTTAACAACGGTGCAGGCGGCAACCCCCTGGTAACCCTTACCAGCGAGGGTTGCGAAATTCAGGCAAACCCTGCCCCGGACCCCGCTGCCCCTACGCTGGAGCAGGGCGGTAAGTTGGTAGTGGAAATTGAATCGGCCAACCCGCCCGCTGGGCAGGAATGGACCTGGAGTGAAGTGGTCGAAGATACGGTGGTTTTTTCCGACGGGGATACCTCCTTTACCCCCACGACCTATTACAAAGCCAACCTCAACTATACCGTTGAAGGCGGTGGGGGCGTGTTTGGCACCCTTTGTTACAAAGTACAAATCACCAACCCGGGCTTTTACCGCTTCAAGCTGTTGAGCCGACAAGGGGAAACCGTCAGAGATACCACTAAAATTGACTCTGCGTTTTATCCCGAATACGATCCGCCACATCCTCCTGCCCCCAACCACGAAAACGACATCTGGATGAAAGTAACCAACCCGGCAGCCACCGTCTATGCCGTAAAGGGCAACACGCCCTACGTGGACAGCACCGTAACGGTGGACACCGGTGCCAACCGCGAGTGGTTCAAGGTGTTTCAGGGTGATTTTGGCTGGACCGACAATACCACCACCATTGATGAGGTAGGCCTGCCCATATTTATACACTTCGCCGAAGTGGACACCTATACGGTAAAATTCTCGGTGCGCTCCAAAAACTTTTGCATCGACAAATTTACCCTCTACAACATCAACATGACCTTTGTCGATATTGAGGACCCGGCCGTGCCGGTTTCCCCACCGGCTATCCCCTGCCCCGATGGCTTTTGGTGGTACGACAATGACGGAGACGGCTATGGCGACGCGGCATTTAAATTTTCCGCTGCCTCTCAGCCCATTGGCTTTGCCAATAACCCTGATGACTGTGATGACGCCGAGCCCAATGCCAATCCTGGCTTAACGGAGGTACTGGACAACATTGACAATAACTGCAATACCTTTATAGATGAAGGCTTTGCCGAGGCTGTAGGTCCATGCCAGATTCAGCGCTTCAATGCCGGGTATGAGTCCACTGTACCCTATGTAGCCGCCAGTGGCTTTGAATACGCCCCGGATAATACCATTCTCATTTCCAATTCGGCCAAAAACACCGTTCCAGGGCTCCCCATTGCCAATACCACCGAAGATGAGCTCTACCGCACTGCGCGTACCGGCACCCTTTCCAAGCCCATTCACTACCAAATACCGGTAACCAATGGCGGATACGATGTGCTGCTACACTTTGCAGAGATCTACCAGGGGGTGAGCAGTGACACAGCCTTTGCCGGCCAGGTCGTTTTTGACGTCATCATTGAAGGCGATACGGTACTGGACAACTTCGACATCTACGCAGCTGCCGACAGCCAGGCTACTGCCACGGTTCAGCTGGTATCCGCTACAGTGAATGACGGGTTAATGAACATTGTGCTGGCCGCCGTCAACAACGGCCCCTCCATCTCGGCCATTGAGCTGTATCCCCAGGCGGGTTGTGGAGAAACCACCACCTTTCCCGTTGAGTTGGTCTCTTTCAAGGGCGCATGGAAAGGGGACGTCATTGGTTTGGAGTGGAAAACTGCTTCTGAGGTAAATAACGACTATTTTGAAATTGAACGCTCGAATAACGGACTGCAATTTACGCCTATCGGCAAAGTTGCTTCTCAGGGCAACAGTCAAAGCCTGAAGCAATACAGCTTTACCGACGCCAACCCCCTGCATGGCACCAACTACTACCGTCTCAAGCAGGTGGATTTTGATGGAGCTTTTGGGTATTCTGCCATTGTGGAAGTTCTACCTGGTGGCCAGTCCTTCGATTTCTTCCCCAACCCGGTGAAAAAGGGCGAACAGCTCACCATTTACATGCAGTTGGAACCCGGTACCACCGCCAGCATTCAGCTAATGAACAGCCTCGGACAAATACTGATCGAGCAAAGTGTTGCTGCTTCGGCGGGCAACGATTACTACCACTTAGATATGCAAGGGCTCAGCCAGGGGTATTATTTGCTCTCTGTTGAAAACGAGTATGGAAAACGCGTAAAAAAGTTGGTTGTAATAGAATAGGCAAGCTGTGTAAATCAATGCGAAGCAATGGCGGGAAAGCGCTTTTGGTGGTCTCCTGCCGTTGCTTCTTTCTCCTGATGTATTTCATTCAACCTGGTACTCGTTCACATACACTCACGGTTAATTTTAAGAAGAACTCACTATCATTCATGCAATTATTCAGGCTTACTGTTTGCGCTAAATGCTTGTATGTGCTGATGCTCGCGACACTGGCTTTTTGGCTTCCGTCCGGACTTCAGGCACAATCCAATCTGGATGCCTCCCTCAACAACCATGATTTTGGCATCGTAGCTATTGGCCATACAGGATCGCAATACCTTGTACTCACCAATACTGGTACCACTTCCAGCATCTCCCTCACTGCTCTGAGCTTTAGCGGAGCTGACCCGGCTGCTTTTTCGGCCACCCTCGCGGGCCTGCCCCTTACCCTGGCCGCAGGAGACTCGGTCAGCT
>RFHT01000051.1 GCA_003696835.1 Bacteroidota bacterium | reverse complement strand
ATAAGTTTGAAAAAATGACAAGATGCAAGGAGATGTTGATTAGCCACGAAGGGCACAAAGACCACTAAGCCAATTGGGGCAATGTTTCATAAGTTTGAAAAAATGACAAGATGCAAGGAGATGTTGATTAGCCACAAAGGGCACAAAGACCACTAAGCCAATTGGGGCAAAGGTTCATAAGTTTGAAAAAATGACAAGATGCAAGGAGATGTTGATTAGCCACGAAGGGCACAAAGACCACTAAGCCAATTGGGGCAAAGGTTCATAAGTTTAAAAAAACGACAAGATGCAAGGAGATGTTGATTAGCCACAAAGGGCACAAAAATCGGCATGAGGTGCATCACGACGAGGGTTGAAAAGTTGTGCAGGAGGAATGAAGCGTGCAGGCTTGCTCAATCCGCCCTCTCCAGCAGGGGGCGCAAAAACCGGCCCGTATGGGAGTGTTTGCAGGCGGCTACTTCTTCCGGTGTGCCACATACCAGCACTTCGCCTCCCTTGTGGCCGCCTTCGGGCCCCAGGTCGATGAGGTAGTCGGCGGTTTTGATCACGTCCAGCTGGTGCTCGATAAGGAGCACACTGTGGCCGGCCTCCACCAGGCGGTTGAGGCAGTCGAGCAGGCGGGAGATGTCGGCCAGGTGCAGGCCGGTGGTGGGCTCATCCAGCACGTAGAGGGTATGGGTGCTTCGGTGCATTTTGCCCAGCTCAGCGGCCAGCTTTACGCGCTGAGCCTCTCCCCCCGACAAGGTGGTACTGCTCTGGCCCAGGGTGAGGTAGCCCAGGCCCAGCTCGTAGAGTACGCTCAGCTTTTGGTAAATGGTTTTTTCTTCCCGGAAAAAATCCACCCCTTCCTCAATGGACATACCCAGCACCTCGGCAATATTTTTGCCCCGGTAGGTGACTTGCAGGGTTTGGGGATTGAAACGGGCGCCTTTGCAGCTTTCACACAGGCGCTCTATATCGGGCATGAAGTACAGTTGGGTGCGAATGCTGCCCTCTCCGCTGCACTCTGTGCAGCGGCCGCCCTTTACATTAAAACTAAACCTGCCGGCTTTGTAGCCGCGCGCTACCGCCAGGGGCGCACGGGCAAAGAGTTTTCGAATATGATCGAAAAAACCCACATAGGTAGCGGGGTTGGAGCGGGAGTTGCGGCCCAGGGGCGACTGGTCGATGTAGGTGAGCTTGCCGATGTGCTCCATGCCCACTATGCGCTGGTGGGCGCCGGCAATCACCCGGCTGTCGTAGAGGTGGTTGTACAGTGCCTTGTACAGGATGTCGTGTACGAGGGTGCTTTTTCCAGAGCCCGAAGCACCGGTAATGCACAGCAGCATACCCAGGGGGATGCGCACATCTATGTGCTTGAGGTTGTGCTGGGCAGCACCCTGTATCAGTAGTTGCCTGCCATTGCCCTCCCGCCTGCGGGCGGGAATGGGAATGCTTTTTTTGCCCGACAAAAACTGCCCGGTAGGAGAATGTACACAGGCCATCACCTCCTCCAGGCCGCCCTGTACCACCACCCGGCCACCATGAATGCCGGGGCCTGGCCCCATTTCCACCAGGTAGTCGGCCGAGCGGATGGTCTCCTCGTCGTGCTCCACCACAATGAGGGTGTTGCCCAGGTCGCGCAGGCGGCGCAGGGTGGCAATCATCTTCGCATTGTCTTTGGGGTGCAGCCCAATGCTGGGTTCGTCCAGCACGTAGAGCATGCCCATGAGGCCGGAGCCTATCTGGGTAGAAAGCCGTATGCGCTGGGCTTCGCCTCCGGAGAGGGTGCCCGCAGGGCGGTTGAAGTTGAGGTAGTCCAGCCCTATGCCCAGCAGCAAATCCAGGCGCGCCCGTATTTCGTTCAGAATCTGGCTGCCTGCCTGGCGGTTTTTGGCCGGCTTTATTTCATTGAGCAACTCTCGCAGCTCCGCAAAGTTGACCTCTCCCATCTGATGGATGTTTTTTTCGTGAATGAAAAATTGCAGACGGGAAGCTTTGAGGCGAGCGCCTCCACAGTCGGGACAAGGGTGCTCCACCATCACCTTTTTGAGCCATTCCTCCATGCCGGAGTTGGCCACCTGTCGCTGGCGGTACCATTTGTAGTTGCGCTCGATGCGGGCGGCAATGCCGTCGAAGCCGATGGGCTTGCCCAGCATGCGGTACCAGGCGCCACGTGCCTGGGGGTCTGTGCGGGCTTTGGCATTGGGGGGCAGCTTCAGCTCGTATTTTTCCCCGCCGCTGCCGTAGAGCAGGATGTGCTGTATGCGTTCGGGCAGCTCACCAAAAGGCGTGTGAAGGTCAAAGCCGTAGTGCAGTGCCATGCTGTAGGTGTGGCGCCCATGCCAGTTGTCGGGCGAATAACGCACAGCTTCCTTCACAAAGCAGTTTTCCACTATGCTGCGGCCCGGGTCGGGAATGAGCAGGGCGGGATGCACGCGCATGTAGGTGCCCAGGCCCAAACAGGTGCGGCAGGCACTGCCCGCATCGTTGAACATGAAAAAGTTGGGCGTGGGTTGCTCCGCCAGCAGTTGGGCCTCGTCGCAGCCCAGTTCGTCAAAAAATGCTGCCTGAAGGTCCCGGGGAACTTCCGGGTCAAACTCCAGCCGCAAATAGGGGTCGCCCAGCAGAAAGGCATTCTGTATGCTGCTGAGGTACTCCTTTTCCCGGCCTGGCTGTACCACCAGCCGGTCCACAATCACCTCCATGCGCGAGCGGGACGTGGCTGCTACCTCCGTCACATCGCTCAGGCTCAGCCTTTTTCCGTCAATGCTGAGGTATTTGTAGCCCTTCTTTCTGATTTCGGTAAATAAAAAATCCAGTTCCTCGCCATAGACCGGAAATACCGGCGCCCTGAGTTCCAGGGCCGTGCCCTCAGGCAGCCCGGCAATGACCTCCAGCAGCTGAGCAGCCCCACACAGGGGGATGGGCCGCCCGGTATAGGGCGAGCGGGCATCGGCTATGGTGGCGTAGAGCAGGTTGAGGTAGTTGCTCACATCGGTCATGGTGCCCACCGTGGAGCGGGGGTTGCGGGCAATGGTTTTTTGCTCTATGGAAATAACCGGTGAAAGGCCAAATACAAAGTCCACATCCGGCCTGGCAATCTGCTCCACAAAGCGACGGGCATGGGAGGACAGGGACTGCATGTAGCGGCGCTGCCCTTCGGCGTAGAGGGTGTCGAAGGCCAGGGAGGACTTGCCCGAGCCCGACAGCCCGGTGATGACCACGAGCTGATCCCGGGGTATTTCCAGGGAAATATTCTGGAGGTTGTGCACGCGTGCCCCCCTGATTTCAATGGTGGTTCGTTTTTCAGGTTTCATAATAAAATGCCAGTTCTTCTACTTCTACCAGGCTTTTGGGCGTCAGGCGGGTGGCAGCCGAGGTTTTGTGTATCACCCCTTTGTCGGCCAGCCATTCACAGGCTGCCAGCACCGATGAGAGGTTCATGCGGTGCTGAGCCCAATGGGTGATGTGGGTGGCCGGACAAATGACGCCCGCCTGCTGGAGGTAGTCCAGCAGCGGCTGAAACAACAGCTGGCTGCGCTCGCTCAGGTAGTGATCGATCTGGTTCAGGGCCTTGCGTAGCCGGGCCGGGGTCTTGGGGCGGTTGAGCAGTTGGGTATAAATGGCGTCAAAAAATGGGGGATTCAACTCCAGGGCCTGGTGGATCACTTCCCGGCCTGCAAGGTGGCCGTGGGTAAACACTTCTATTTTGGCCAGCTGGGCATAGAGGCTACTCACCCAGATAAAGCTGTAGAGGGGATCGTTTTTCTGGATGAGAAATTTCTGGGCTTTGTAAAGCAGGGGAATGGCTGCTGAGCCGGCATGAAACAACTGCAGCCGGCGGTCGCCCTCTCCCAGGCGGTGCAGGGAGTGGTACCATTGTTCAATGGCGGGGTCGCGGGTAAATAAGAGCCGACTCCCGGCAAAGGTGGCATGCATGAAGGAAGACTGCAAGCTGCCTTCTATGAGTTTTTTAAAGCTGCTGCGGCTCTGCAGCACCGCATGTATGTTGAGGTCTCTTTCGGTCAGGGCCAGGTCTTCCCGCTGGCCTTTGGAGGCGGGCAGGTCGCGGGTGATGATCATCAGGTCGATGTCGGATTTCTCCCATACCCGGTCGTGAGAAAGGCTGCCAAAGAGGATAACGGCCACCACCTGGTGGTCTTGTCTGAGCTTTTCGAGCAGTTCCTGCAGGGCGAGTTCGAACTGTTGTTGGGGGTTTTGCATGCCAGATAAAGGCGTTTGAAAATGGTTTTTCGGCTCTATGAGCTCCCAAAAGGGCTTGAACAGGGAAATTTACTCAGGATTTGCCGGGCAGGAAAAAATAATTTGGGAAAAGGCGGGCGAAAAGCCAAATTTGCCATTTTTTGACATCACCAACATGAAGGCAGACAACATCGGAAAAGTAGGAATCATCGGATCAGGCGCCATGGGCAGTGGCATTGCCCAGGTGGCGGCCACCGCCGGCTGGCAGGTATGCGTGTACGACGCCTCGGCCGCAGCCATGGAAAACAGCCGGGCCAAATTGCAAAAAATCCTCCACCGGCTGGTAGAAAAAGGCCGCATCAGCTCCGAAGAGTCGGCCGGCATAGCCGGCCGCATCAGCTACCCCCCCGAACTCAGCGGCCTGGCGGGCTGCGGGCTCGTCATAGAAGCCATTACGGAAGATGCCGGCATCAAAAAGCAGGTGTTTCAACAACTGGAGCCCCTGCTGCCGCCGGAGGCGATTGTGGCTTCCAACACCTCCTCCCTTTCCATCACTTCTCTGGCGGCGGCCCTGCAACGGCCCCAACGCTTTCTGGGCATCCATTTTTTTAACCCTGCCCCCCTGATGAAGCTGGTGGAAATCATCCCTGCTGTACAAACAGATGCGGCCATACTCGAACAGGCCAGAGGCATCATCGACAGCTGGGGCAAAACCACCGTACTGGCCAAGGATACACCCGGTTTTATTGTCAACAAGGTAGCCAGGCCCTTCTACTCCGAAGCCCTGCGCATATATGAAGAAGGCCTGGCAGATGTGGCCACCATCGACTGGGCCATGACGCAGCTGGGCGGCTTCCGCATGGGGCCCTTTACGCTCATGGACTTCATCGGGCATGATGTAAACTATACCGTTACCGAGACGGTGTTCAAGGCTTTTTATTACGATGAGCGCTACCGGCCTTCTTTTACCCAAAAACGCCTGGTAGAGGCGGGCTACCTGGGCCGGAAGTCGGGCAGGGGATTTTATGACTATGCCGAAGGCGCCCCCCGCCCCCAACCCCATACCGACCCGGCCAAAGGGCAGCAGATTGTGGACCGCATACTGGTCATGCTCATCAACGAAGCCGCCGACACCCTGCATTACCGCATTGCCACTAAAGCAGACATCGACCTGGCCATGACCCGGGGGGTGAACTACCCCAAGGGCCTGCTGCAATGGGCCGATGAGATCGGCCCGGCCCAATGCGCAGCCCGCCTCGATGCCCTCTTTGAGGAGTACCACGAGGCCCGCTACCGCTGCTGCCCCTTGCTGCGAAAAACCAAAGGGTTTTATCTCTGATATGAAGGAAAGGAAGAGAGCCACCCAAGGGACTCGAACCCTCGACCCACGCATTACGAATGCGTTGCTCTACCAACTGAGCTAGGGTGGCTGTTGATGCCGCAGCAGGCTGCCAGTGGTGCAGCCGCATTGACGGCGCGAATATCAGCATTTGGCATCAAAAAATAAAACAAAAACCATCGGAATTCATATAAACAATCTTTTATTGCTGAAATTTCCGTGCTTTTTCCCTTTCCCGGCCCGGAATGGGTTAGTTTTTTTGAGCATCAACACCTAAATTTGCAGCCTGTTTAATCTAAGGACTTTATATCTAACCTATTACGTTACATGGACTACTTAGTGTATTTATTGCCTATAGCAGGTGTTATCGCTCTTCTTTACACCTACCTGCGTTCTTCCTGGGTTTCCAAACAGGAAGAAGGTAACCCGAAAATGCAGGAAATTGCCAGGCACATTGCCACTGGTGCTATGGCCTTTCTCAAAGCTGAATACCGCGTACTGAGCATTTTTGTGGTAGCTGTCGCAATCTTGCTGGCCATCAAAGGAGAAACCGAAGCCAATTCCAACATTTTTGTGGCACTTTCCTTTATAGTAGGGGCAGTTTGTTCGGCCCTGGCCGGCTTTATTGGAATGCGCGTGGCCACCAAAGCCAATGTGCGCACCACCCAGGCGGCCAGAAGCTCGCTGGGCCGCGCCCTGGAAGTGGCCTTTGCAGGTGGCTCTGTGATGGGCCTGGGCGTAGTAGGCCTGGGCATACTGGGGCTGGGTAGCCTCTTTGTGCTGTACCGCTCTATGGGGTTTGGCGATGAAATTGGGGAACTCAATACGGTGCTCAACGTGATTTCGGGCTTCTCATTGGGTGCTTCTTCTATTGCCCTCTTTGCCCGTGTGGGTGGCGGCATATATACCAAAGCTGCCGACGTGGGCGCCGACCTGGTGGGGAAGGTGGAAGCCGGCATACCTGAAGACCACCCCCTCAACCCCGCCACCATTGCCGACAATGTGGGCGACAATGTGGGCGACGTGGCCGGTATGGGCGCCGACCTCTTTGAGTCTTACGTGGGCTCCATCATCGGGACCATGGTGCTGGGCGGCGGCTTTGCCCTGGCTGCGGAAAGCGGAGCCTCTACCTATTCCGACAACTTCGGCAACCTGGGAGCCGTGCTGCTGCCGCTCACCCTGGGAGCGGTGGGCATCATCATGTCCATTATCGGTACTTTCTTTGTGAAGGTCAAAGAAGGCGGCAGCCCCCACAAGGCCCTCAACCTGGGCGAATACGGCTCGGCCATCCTCATGCTGGTGGCTTCCTTCTTCATCATCCAATGGATGCTGCCCGAATCCTGGGCCATGGGAGGACAGGAGTACAGTTCCATGGGCGTATTTGCTGCAGTGATTGCTGGTCTGATAGCGGGCCTGGGGGTAGGTAAGATTACGGAATACTACACTGGTACGGGTACCAAGCCTGTTACTAATATTGTGCGTCAGTCCCTCACGGGTACGGCCACCAACATCATCGCCGGTCTGGGTGTGGGCATGCTTTCTACGGCCATCCCCATTCTGCTCATAGCCGCTGCCATCCTGGTGTCATTCTACTTTGCCGGCCTGTACGGCATTGCCATTGCTGCGGTGGGTATGCTGGCCAATACTGGCATACAGCTGGCCGTAGATGCCTATGGCCCCATTTCGGACAATGCCGGCGGCATAGCCGAAATGTCGGAGCTGCCCAAGGGGTGCGCCAGCGCACCGATAAGCTGGACGCGGTGGGCAACACCACTGCAGCCATTGGCAAGGGCTTTGCCATTGCTTCGGCAGCCCTGACGGCCCTGGCCCTGTTTGCGGCCTTTATGCAGCAGGCCAAAATTGATACCATCAACATCGCCCACCCCCAAGTGATGGCGGGGCTGCTGGTAGGGGGCATGCTGCCCTTTGTGTTCTCGGCCCTGGCCATGAACGCCGTGGGGCGTGCGGCCATGTCGATGATACAGGAGGTGCGCCGGCAGTTCAGCTCCATACCCGAACTCAAGGCCGCTCTGGAGGTGATGCGCAAATACAACTCGGATATGAGTAAGGCCTCCCCCGAAGACCTGGCCACCTTTGAGGCGGCCTCAGGCAAGGCGGAGTACAGCAAGTGCGTGGAAATATCCACCCAGGCTTCCATTAAGGAAATGGTCGCCCCCGGCCTGCTGGCCATCATCGTGCCCGTGGCAGTGGGGTTCCTGGGCGGAGCCGAAATGCTGGGCGGGCTGCTGGCAGGCGTTACTACCTCGGGCGTGCTCATGGCCATTTTCCAGGCCAATGCAGGCGGCGCCTGGGACAACGCCAAGAAAATGTTTGAAGAAGGGGTGGACATCAATGGCCAAAAATACTACAAGGGCTCTGATCCCCACAAAGCCGCCGTGGTAGGCGACACCGTGGGCGACCCCTTCAAGGATACCTCCGGACCTTCGCTGAACATCCTGCTCAAGCTGATGTCGGTGGTGGCCCTGGTGATTGCCCCTACCCTGGCCAGCCAGAGCAGCGACAAGGACGAAACCTCCCAACTGCAACTACCGGCCATTGAGCAGCCGGCCAGCCTGCCGACAGCCACTGAAGCCGAAGTGCTGCCCGCAGCTGCGCTGTCTCTGCCTGCTGCTGAAGAAGAGGCAGCCGACGACAGGCCTGCAGTAACCAGCTCCGCAGAGGCTCTGGTCTCCACACCGACCCAGCTGGCAGCTGCTCCCCTGGCCTCACGCCAGGACGGGTCCCTGGAGTAAGTAACTATTCTCATACTTTGTTATAGAGGTAACGGCCGGCGGGGTTTTCCCGCCGGTCTTGTTTTTTGGGGGGATGGTGCTGCGCGAAACTTGACTCACTTTGTGGGGCGCGCCCTGTTTATTGCTCGCGAAGACGCAGAGGGGTTTTGTTTCTCGCAAAGGCGCAAAGGCGCAGAGGGGGTTTGTTTCTCGCAAAGCCGCGAAGACGCAAAGGGGATTTGTTGCTCGCAAAGGCGCGAAGACGCAGAGGGGATTTGTTGCTCGCAAAGGCGCGAAGACGCAAAGGGGGTTTATTGCTCGCAAAGCCGCAAAGGGAGTTTTCTTTGGAATGCTTGGCTAAAATTTCATCATTAGCATGATTTTATTACCT
>RFHT01000448.1 GCA_003696835.1 Bacteroidota bacterium | reverse complement strand
TGCTCAGTTGGTTAGCGTCCCGGCTTGCCGGGATTAATCAGTAGGTCCTTGGTTCGAGTCCAAGATGGGGAGCAAGCCACCTGTGGGGTGGCTTTTTTTTGGCTTGCTCAGTTGGTTAGCGTCCCGGCCTGCCGGGATTAATCAGTAGGTCCTTGGTTCGAGTCCAAGATGGGGAGCAAGCCACCTGTGGGGTGGCTTTTCACCAAATAATAGCCTTCCCGCGGCCATTGAGTTGAATGCCCGGAGCAACTTTGTTCCTCCGGGCTTTATCTGTAAATTAGAATCCTTTTCCGCTTACAGATGACCATTAACTCAATATGCAAACACTCAATCTTTTCAAGCTGGGCGCGACCCTGTGCGCTATGCTCCTGTTTACCGCATGTTTTCAGGAAACGCACGAAGGAACCCTCATGCTGAGCGAGGAGGCTAAAAGCTGGATTCCCTTCAACGGAGGCGAAACCCGCTTATTTGTCAGTACCAGCGGCGATACCCTCGATTTTCAGGCAGGTGAAAAAACCTCCTTTTTCAACACGGTACAAATCGATTGTAAAAACGGCTTGTTTGTGGCCAAATGCAGGCATGCAGATGTAGAGCGCCAGGTACTCACCTTCTCCAAAGAAGGCAGCCCCTACACCCTCGACTACCTCCTCCATAAAGAAAAAGACAAAGAAGGCGAGTATGATGTGCTGGAAGTGATGCTGAGAGATGAAAACTATGGCCGCATCAACATCATCAAGGATGTGTACTGGACGGGCCGGGGCCTGTTTGGCCCGGGTACCCCCCAGGATAGCCTCGTACTCAACGGAAATACCTTTTACGAAGTATATGTAAGCTCGCAGGAGCAGCCCCCTTTACGGCTGTTTCTTACTCAGCAACAAGGCGTGGTGGGCTTTGTACTCAACCAGGAAGACGAAGTATGGACCCTCAACCCTTAGATACGCTCCAAAAATGAACCCTTGTTTTGCCCGCCTTTCTTAGGCGCTCCGGCCGCGCGCTGAGGCAGGCAGCCCAGGTGCTGCTTCAGCTTTTTCTCCTGCGTGCGCCACCAGCTTTTCAGCAGCTTTTTTCCTACCCGCAGCATCGTGCCCCAGCTGTAATCAGTGAGGACCAGCATGCCATTTCCCTGCTTGTAGCCCTTGTTTTTTTCGGTATAAAAGCGAATGTAGGGGTTTTTGAGCAGGCGTGGTACAATGGGCGCTACATGCGGCTTGAGCAACAGCCCATCCTTGCGTACACAGCCCGTGCGGGCGTCGTAGCGCTCCCCATAATGGCGCTCTCCCAGCTCATCCATCAACGCCTGGTACCTCGGAGGCGTTTCCCCTTCAGGGTGGGGATACACCCTGCGACTGTTATATACCATCAGCAGATAGGGCTTGTACGTAAGGGCGTCGGCCCAAATCAGGGTCTTGTACCAGGGCCTGAGCAGCTTTTGCTTCAAAAATATTCGGATAGATGCCTTTTGCACGGGCTTGAGGTTGCGGTAAGCTTTCTCTACGTACAATTGCCCCAGATAAACCGCCATAATGGGCCTCAGGCAGCCCCTAAGGCGGTGGATACTGCGGCGTATGCCTTTAAAGCCCACTATGCGCTGGGTGCGCCGGTCTTTGAACAACACCATTTGGTCAAATCCATGCCGGATGCGTGCTTCGCACGCCCCGGCTGCTATGTGATGGTGTGCCAGGTACAGGCTTTTCATTTGGGCCATCTCGCTTTCACTGATGGCAGAAGGAGGTACAATGCTAATGTGAAGTGCTTTTCGTTGGGTCATAATAACAAAGGGATAAGTGTGTGTCTGTAGAACCACAAACCCACCACCTGTGCCGGCTCCCGCGGGAGCTGTTCTTTTACACGGAGATGGATACGGAAAGCAGTTCTATTTTATCACCCTGTCATACCCGGAGGCGACCAAAAGATACCTCTGAATGTGGATTTTCTCGATGGGTTATATTTATTTAGTTGAAATACAGGGGGTTAGAAAGAGCAGGCTGCAGCCCTGCCATAGCAAGCCGCAGGGAAAAGGCTACTAGGAGCACGTAAAACCCATAAAAAAATCTGCCTCAATAGCAGATGCTATGAGGCAGACTTCATTCAGTATGGGTGGGAGAAACGCTTAGTTTCCTCCCTGGTTACTCATTACTTCTTTTTGTTTCTCAATGTATTTGGCAGCTTCTTCATCCATCCCCAGGTAAAGGGTAATGCTCACCAACTGGTTGATCCACTCGGGCTCATTGGGCTGCAGCTCGTGCAGCTTCTTGATGTAGGGATAAGCCTTTCTGAGGTTTTCCTCCACCTTTTTAGCAGCTTCATCAATTTCAGCCTCATTGGTCATGTTCATTTTGGCCTCGTTGATTTCGGCCCCTATGTTCACATAGTGTGCACCAATCTGTATGTTGGCCTGTATGTTGTCGGGGTCTTTGGCCAGCACATCCTGATAAATTTCGAGGGCTTTGTCCTGGTGGCCTGCCTGCTGAAGCATACCGGCATAGGCCAGCTGTATCACCAGGTCGTCGGGATTTTCCTCTATGGCCTTTTTGAATTTGGCCTCAGCCTCTTCAAACAGATCGGGGTGCTGCTGATAAATGCTGAGCTCGGTGCGTTTGAGGTCTTCGTCATCGGGAAAATGTCCCCGGCCTTTTTGCACAATTTCCAGGGCTTTGCCCGTTTCGCCTTGCAGGTCGTAGAGGGTAGCCAGCAGCAGGTAGGCCGAGGCTACATCCGTATTGGGCTCATCGGGGGTATTGGCTTCGTACAGGTCCACCGTTTGTTGCCAGCTGTTGAGGGCGCCCAGGGTATCCTTGGTCATCCACTGGGTGTAGCCCAGCATCATAACGGAGTTGATGTCTTCGGGCGACAAAGCCACGGCCTTTTCAAAGTGCTGACGTGCATACTCGTATTTGGCGGGGTCTTCTTTGCCTTCATTGTAGGCCATGGCCCCCACGTTGAAAATAGCCGGCCAGAGCATTTGCTCAGCCAGGGTCAGCTGTTTCTTAAACTTGCCACTGGTGTCGGTCTCTTTAGCTTTTTGCAGGTGGTCATAAGCTTTGAGCATGGCATCGGGGTGCTGCTTGAGCAAAGCCGTATCCTGCCCGATGCGCAGATAAGTTTGCGACAGATAATAATGAAGCTTAGGGATATTTTTCTCTTTCAATACAGCCGAACCATTTTCGTGGTTCTCAAGGGCCGTGCTGAGCTTTTCCAATGCCTCTTCATACCTGCCTCCGTCAAAAGCAATCACCCCGGAGGTGACTTTGGAGTTCTGGGCCTGCAACCCCCCAAGGAGAGCCATGACCATCACAAGTATCGACGCTAGATTTTTCATAATCAATTATAAATTAGAATAATGGGTGTTAAACATTTTTTGTTTTGACCTTTCCACAGAAAAAAGTCACGTATTACCTTCAGATAAAAAAACAGGGGCAAAAATAAGCACTTCTGCCATTTTTCCGCATTTCATGGATTTATTCCTGTTCCTGTCCGTTTTGTTCGGCTTTTTCTTCATCCTCATCTTTTTCCACCACCTTGGCCACAGAGGCAATTTCATCTCCATCTTTCAGCCTGATGAGCCTCACACCCTGAGTGTTACGGCCCTGGGTGCTGATAGAGCCCACATTTAGGCGGATGGTAATGCCCTTGCGGGTGATGATCATGATGTCTTCATCATCGCTATCAACCTGCTTGATGGCCACGAGCTTGCCCACCTTGGGCGAAACCTGAAGGGTTTTTACCCCCTTGCCGCCCCGCTTGGTGATGCGATATTCCGAAATGGGGCTTTGCTTGCCATAGCCCTGCTCAGATACCACCAGCAGCCGGCGGTCTTCATCGGGTACCACCACCATGCCCACAACCTCATCCTCCTCGCTGGCGCGGGTAATGCCCCGCACACCGGCAGCCGTACGGCCCATTTCTCTCACCTGCGATTCGTGAAAACGGATGGCATTGCCCGACTGTACCGCAAGCACAATTTCACTGTTGCCATCGGTGAGCTTGGCCTCCAGCAACTCATCGCCCGGATGTATGCTGATGGCATTGATGCCCGTTACCCGTGGACGGCTGTAGGCCCTGAGGGAGGTTTTCTTTACCTGCCCTTTCTTTGTGGCCATGATGATGTAGTGCGAATCCAGAAACTCATCATCATCGAGGTTTTCCACCGTTACATAGGCCTTCACCTTGTCATCGCGGTCAATTTGAATGAGGTTTTGAATGGCACGGCCCTTGTGCGAGCGCTCCCCGTGCGGAATCTGATACACCTTGAGCCAGTAACAACGGCCCTTTTCGGTAAAAAAGAGCATGTAGTTGTGGGTGCGGGTAGCAAAAATGTGCTCGATAAAGTCCTCATCTTTTTTGCCAGTGCCCTTAAAGCCCGTCCCCCCACGGCCCTGTACCCGGTACTGGGCCGCCTCGGTGCGCTTGATGTAGCCCTGATGCGAAATGGTGAGGATCATGTCCTCATTGGCAATGAGGTCTTCAATGCGGATTTCGCCCTCGGCGTATGTGATCTCCGTACGGCGAGGATCTCCGTAGCGTTCCTTAATCTCCCCCAACTCTTCCTTAATGATGTCCATGCGCAGACCTTTTTCGGCCAGTACCGACTCCAGGTAGGCAATTCTCTCTTGCAGCTCATTGTACTGGTTCTGGATTTTTTCCCTTTCCAGACCCGTGAGCCGTTGCAGGCGCATATCCAGAATGGCCTTGGCCTGCATATCGCTCAGCTCAAAGCGCGCTACCAGGCCATTGTGGGCCTCTTCGGCTGTGCGCGAGCCGCGAATCAGGGCAATTACCTCGTCGAGGTGGTCCAGGGCAATGAGCAGCCCTTCCAGTATGTGGGCCCGCCTTTGGGCTTCCTCCAGCTCGTACTGGGTGCGGCGCATCACCACTTCGTGACGGTGATCCACATAATAACGTATGAGGTCCTTGAGGTTGAGCACCCGGGGACGCCCCTTTACCAGGGCCACATTGTTGATGCTGAAAGAAGACTGAAGAGCCGTTTGCCTGAACAACTGGTTGAGCACCACCTGGGCATTGGCGTCGCGTTTTACATCTACCACTATGCGCAGGCCCTCCCGGTCCGACTCGTCCCGGGCATCGGCTATACCTTCGATCTTTTTGTCTGTTACCAGCTCCCCGATTTTGGCCACCACCGAGGACTTGTTTACCTGGTAGGGAATTTCCGTGATGATGATCTGCTCCCGGTCATTCTTGGTGGTTTCGATTTCGGTTTTGGCCCGTATCACTACCCTGCCTTTGCCGGTGGCATAGGCACTTTTTACGCCTTCAGTACCATAGATAATCCCTCCGGTGGGAAAGTCGGGTGCCTTTACATACTGCATCAGCTCCGGAATACTGATGTCGGGATTTTCAATATAGGCGATGATGGCATCCACCACCTCTTCCAGGTTATGCGGGGCCATGTTGGTGGCCATGCCCACCGCAATACCACTGGCTCCGTTGATCAAAAGGTTGGGAATGCGCGCAGGCAGCACCGTGGGCTCCTTGAGCGAATCGTCGAAGTTGGGCTTAAAATCAACCGTATCCTTCTCCAGGTCGGCCAGCAACTCCTCTGCTATGCGGCGCAGCCGCGCCTCCGTATAACGCATGGCAGCGGGGTTGTCTCCATCTATGCTGCCAAAATTGCCCTGCCCATCCACCAGCGGGTAGCGCAACGACCAGTCCTGCGCCATACGTACCATGGTGTCATACACCGCACTGTCACCGTGGGGGTGAAATTTCCCCAGCACTTCTCCTACAATTCTGGCAGATTTTTTATACGGCCGGTTACTGGCAAGCCCCAGTTCAGTCATTCCATAAAGCACACGCCTGTGTACGGGCTTGAGTCCGTCCCGCACATCAGGTAAGGCCCGGGCCACAATTACCGACATGGAGTAGTCGATATAGGCGTGCTTCATTTCTTCCTCTAATACCCGGGTTACAATCTTTTCTCCTTCAAACATTCAGTGTTGTTACAATGGTTTAGGCAAAATGCACTCACTTGGCAGAAAGCATTTTGACTTGTGCATAATTGCCCTGCAAATTAATCATTTCTTTGCTCCTTTAAAAGTATGTTGTGCTGTTAGGTTTGCGAATTTGGCATCAATTGTGTGTATGCTGGGCTTGTTACTGAGGGGTAAAATATTTGGGAGGAATGGAAGACGCCCGGCAGTTTTTGGTGGTCGTGCCTTTGCAGACTTACAGCAACAGCCCGACCCGGGAAGTGGCGAAATGTATGCAGCTACGCATCTTATTAGGATATATTCAATTTTCAATTAAAAATAATTTTGATACGTATTTAGTTATTTTTTGTTTTTATATGGTTGAAAATATTGAGTTAATTAATTGATAATCAATATTTTATGCCTATGTGTTACCACAATGAAAAAACTACTTCGACAGAATAACCGGCAGCTTAGGCTAAAATAGCCACGCTTCTTTGAACCAGCTACAGCCAGATGAAAAAACCTTTACATTTGGCCAAAATGAATAAAATGCCTTTCAAATACCTAAACGCTTGCCCGTACGTTATGCTTTTGGCGTTCTGGCATATATAAAAATGTAACAAAGAGCCGGAAATTAGGTTTTTAAAGCCATGAGCAGGCAACTAAATTTGTAGCACAAACCAAAAGATATGCGAAAAGCAGAATTGACAGAGCTCCAGCTGCGCGACCTGAACGTATTCAACCTCATACTGGAATGCCACGGTTGGATCGACCAGCAGGGTATTGAGAAAAAGCTGGACGCCGGAGAATTAGTGAACCCTGAAGGAATACGCGTCAAAAGTGGAAAAAATGCCATCCTCCAGGCGCGGTTTCATGCTCCTGTAAACATGATTAGCCTTCGAATTACCGACCTCTACCTGGACGAAAAAGTACAATTCCACTTTTTGTATGACGAAAAACCCGAACGCATACTAGAGTGGATGACCGAAATAAGCGACGACCTATCACTGGAAACCTACCCCGAACTGCTCAAACAGGCCAATGGGAAATGCGAAATGATCCTGCTGGAGGTGTCTGATACGGAGATCTACGAAGTGAAACCTCCTACCAGTGTGTAAAAATTCGTAAAATTCTTTTGCAATCAACAAAATCTCAGCTAAGTTTGTGGCGGGTAAGGCTGTACGACCAGATCCCCCTGAACTCCGCCAGGTCCGGAAGGAAGCAACGGTAGGGGGTTGATCGGTGCGATACGGTTCTTGCCCTTTTTTTATGCCTGAACACCTCACATACCTCGGCCGCTGTGTACAGCTGGCCCGGCAGGCGGGCAGCAGCGCATTTCCCAATCCCCTCGTAGGTGCCCTCATTGTTCATCAGCATACCATCATAGGCGAAGGCTTTCACCCCTACGCCGGCGGCCCTCATGCCGAGGTAGTGGCCATCAACAGCGTAGGCGACAAAAATCTGCTCAAAGCCTCCCGCCTTTATGTGAGCCTCGAACCCTGCAACCACTACGGCAAAACCCCTCCCTGTACCCACCTCATCCTGGAGCACGGCATACCTGAGGTCATCATCGGATGCCAGGACCCCAACCCCAAAGTGGCTGGGCAGGGCATCGCGCGCCTGCGCCAGGCAGGCGTGAAGGTGAGCCTCGCCCCCGACCCCGGGCCCTTCCAGGCCCTCAATGCCGCTTTTTTCATTAACCAACTCCAGCAGCGCCCTTTCATCAGCCTCAAATGGGCCCAAACCGCCGACGGCTTTGTGGCTGCCCGCCACAATGGGGGCAGCCTGCAGCAAGTGGCCATTACCGGCCCCCACGCCCGCGTCTTTGTGCACCGCCTGCGCGCTCGCCATCATGCCATCATGGTGGGCAGGCGCACCGCACAAGTGGACAACCCCTCCCTCACCACCCGCCATTTCTACGGCCCCTCTCCCATACGCCTGCTGCTCGACCGCCAGCTCAAGCTCTCCCCTCAGCTCAGCATGCTGGCCGACGGCCAGCCCACCATTGTGCTCAATGCCCTCAAACAGGAACAGCAGGGCGCCCTGCGCTTCCTGCGCCTCTCCCAATGGACCGATATGGCCGTCCTCATGCGCGAACTGTATCAGCAAGTGGGGATCTGCAGCATACTTGTAGAAGGCGGTACCCACCTGCTGCAGCAGCTCATCGACCAGCAGGTGTACGATGAAGTATATTGCTTCCGCGCACCCTTTAGCCTGGGCAAAGGCCTGCCCGCCCCCAAGCTGCCACTGGGCTTTTTCAACGGCCCGGCCCAACACCTGGGCAAGGACCTCCTGCTGCTGAAAAAACGGGAGGGTTGAAGTTGCTTTCTTGAGAAAAACAGCTATTTTAATACAAAATACAGGATAAATTGAAATTCGGTATCTATTCAGCATTTACCTGTGCAGCAAAAAAAGGGGGAATACCCCAATTTTGCCTTCATGGACCATACATGAAACTTTGTTTTTGTCAACCACCCCCCGGCCCCTCGTTGACTCACGGATCTGCTTATTTTTTTAAGTGTTGACTCACGGCTCTGTTTACTT